>NZ_JBMQUD010000151.1:0-9040 GCF_057359045.1 Adhaeribacter sp. | reverse complement strand
TTTCGCTTATCAGCGGCAAAGTGTTAGAGGAGTTGCAAGAGAAGCTGCAAGATTCGGTTAACTATTTCACTTCTTATAAGCAAATTCACCAGTGGTTGGCTGCCGAACATAACATTAACCTAAGTTATGAGCAGGTGCACCGCTTTGTGCGCTACTCGCTGAAAGCAAAGCTGAAAGTAGTACGCAAAAGCAATGTGAAGAAGGATGCCGTATACGAAGAAAAGTATAAAAAAAAGTAGATGTGTTGCTTTCTTACCTGCTGGGCCACTTTTATGAACCCTTAGCGAAAGCTGGAAAAGTAGAAAACTGGAAGGTGTACTTCCAGGATGAGAGCCGGTTTGGTTTGATGACAGTATTACGCCGGGCTATTACTCTTGCCGGGGTAAAACCAGTAGGGAAATACCAGCACCGCTTTATTTACCGCTACTGCTATGGTTTGGTAGAACCACTTTCCGGCGATAAGTTCTTTGTGACCGCTCCACAAGTGAACACCCTGTTTTTTGAGTTTATGTTGCAGGAGTTTTCTTTACAGGAACCCCAGGTATACAAAATTATCTTTTTAGATAAAGCCGGTTACCACCGGGCGAAGCACTTACAGGTACCTGAAAATATCCATTTGGTATACCTGCCGTCTTCCAACCCGGAGCTTAACCCCATCGAACGATTCTGGCGGGATATGAAAGATAAAGTTGCCTTTCATAACTTCAAAGATGAACAAGAACTTGAACAATGGATTAACAATACCATTAACAAATACTCCAAAGAGCAAATAGCTTCTCTTACCGCATATGAATACATCATGAACGCTATCAAACTAAACAAATATCCTATGGAAAACCCTTAATACTATTTGGTATAAATTAAGCTTAACTTCCTGCTTTCTTAATAAAGAAATATTGCTCCTGGATTTATAGGATTATTAACCAATTCATAGTTGGTAAACAACAACATAATTTAGTGGCTGCACCAACCGCAACTTGCTGGCATTTTTCTGCAGCAATAATCTACAAAGCACAAAGCTTTGCGGCTGCCTGGCGCAGGGTCTCTTCGTTTTTGGCAAAACAGAAACGCAGGATTTTATGGTCTTGTTGGTTGTGGTAAAACACCGAAACCGGAATAGCTGCTACACCTATTTCCTGGGTAAGTCGCCGGGCAAAAGCTACATCTGGTTCGGTGGTAATAGGGCGGTAATGCGCTAACTGAAAATAAGTACCCGACGAGGGAATTATTTGGAACCGGGAACCGGCCAGGAGCTCGCAGAATAAATTTCTTTTTTGCTCGTAAAAATTGGGCAACTCCAGGTAGTGCGCGGTAATTTCTAAAAAATCGGCGAGGGCGTATTGGATGGGCGTAGTGGTACTAAACGTAATATATTGGTGAATTTTCCGAAACTCCTGGGTAAGCGCGGGCGGGGCAATGCAATACCCAATTTTCCAGCCGGTGGCGTGGTAAGTTTTGCCAAACGACGAAACCACAAAGCTGCGGCTGGCTAAAGCGGGGCGCCGTAATAAGCTTTGGTGCGCATGCCCATTATATACCATGTGCTCGTAAACCTCATCGCCAATTAAAAAAATATTATGGCTGTTTATAATTTGGGTTAACCGGTCTAAATCGGGGGCAGTTAAAGTAGCGCCGGTCGGATTATGCGGCGAATTAAGAATGAGCAGCCGGGTTTTGGGCGTAATCCGGGTTAAAACCAAATCCCAGTCTATAGAAAAATCTGGAAAGGTAAGCGGTACAAAAACCGGAACACCGCCGTTAAGTAAAATAGCCGGCACGTAAGAATCGTAAGCGGGCTCAATTACCAGCACTTCGTCGCCGGGGCGCACCACGGCGGCAATGGCACAAAACAAAGCTTCGGTAGCGCCGGAGGTAACTGTAATTTCGGTTTCGGGGTTGGGGCAGCAGCCGTACAGTAACTGGGTTTTCTGGCTAATATTCTGGCGGAGCTTTACTACGCCGGCCATAGGGGCATATTGGTTATAACCTTGCTGGGTATATTGGCAAACCAAATGGGTTAATGCGGCCGGGGAGCTAAAATCAGGAAAGCCCTGCGATAAATTGATAGCCCCGTGCTCCTGGGCCAACTGCGACATTACCGTAAAAATACTGGTGCCTACCGCAGGCAATTTAGAGTCCGGTAATTTAAACATGCAGAATGGGCCGGATGTTTAGTTTAATAAAAGAACCAAAATAGCAAGGCTGGTTTTCAGGCGAAGCTTTCGCGCATTACTTCTCTGATTATTTCGGGAGATAAAGGTTTGGAATAATATTTATAATTTCTGGAAAATCCTTTTAGCCGTTCCAAATCAACGGGGTTGCCCGAAGAAGATAACATGATAATCTGGATAGACGAATCTAAGTCTTTAAACAGGTGTTCGTACTCCTGCAAAAATTCAAAGCCATCCATAACCGGCATTTTAATATCTAAAAAAATAAGTTGCGGACAACCCGGATTATCGGTGCTTAACTGGCAATTAGATTGCAGGTACGTAAGGGCTTCTTCGCCATTGGTAGCCACGGCAATATTTTTAGCTACTTCTAGCCGGGTTAAAAGCCTGCGGTGCAAAAAATTAGTAGTCTCATCGTCGTCTACTAATAATATCGTTTGAATAGGTAGCATAAAGTCCAGAATTTTACCTCACTTACCAACTACAATTTTTATCGGCCAGAAAAACGTTTGTTTATACGTTTCCCGGAAAAAAATCGTGGATTATCTGTTTTACATCATAATCCGATAATGGTTTTGGAAAATGTCTTTTTACTACGTCATATTTTTCCAGGCGGTTTAAATCATAAAAGCTGGCCGATGAGGTTAGCATCATGATTTGGGTAGGTGCCGCGGTATTCAGGTTTGATTCCTGGTAAGCATCTAAAAACTCAAACCCATCCATAATGGGCATTTTAATATCCAGAAATATTAAATCCGGACACGGATAAGTCAGGGAGTTTTCCTGGGAAAGGCAAGCCGATTTAAGGTAATCCAACGCCTGCTCGCCGTTCATAAAGATTTTAATATCCTTCGCAACATTGGTGCGTTTGAGGGTTCGTAAATTAACATGATTGGTTGTTTCATCGTCATCTACGAGTAGTATCAAATCCAGTGGTATCATGACGTAAAGATAAGGGTTTTAATCTTTCCTGAAATAAATTCGAAACGTACTTCCGGCATCTAAGTGGCTATCGACTAATATATGGCCGTGGTTGTTTTGCATAATGCGGTTTACCATGTATAAGCCTAAGCCCGTGCCAGGTACGTGGCTATGAAAACGCTTAAACATCTGGAAAAGCTTTTCTTTGTGCTGCGCCAGGTTAATGCCCAAGCCGTTGTCTTTTACAGTAAGTACAAAATATTCTGGTTCTATAGCCGTACTGATGTAAATTTCGGGCACACGGTGCGGCGAGCAGTATTTAATGGCGTTGCTAACCAGGTTATATAAGATGCTGCGTAAATTTGACCGCGAGAAATTAAGATGCGTTACGGCCGTAAAATCGGTTTTAATCTGGGCAGCTGCACCTTGTATCTGGTCCTGAATGCTCAGGCAAACTTCGTTGGTTAGCTCTGCGAGGTTTATTTTTTCTTTTTCGGCATTTATGTTTTTCTGTACTTTGGTAATTTCCGAAAGGTCGGTAATGGTGGCATTTATCTGGTCGAGCGATTTATAAAATAGCTGGATCAGTTTTTCGAGGTCGGGGTCGGTAAACTGGCGCGAACCTACAATTTCGCCGAAAAGGCTGCCCATGTTTATAATGGGTAATTTAAGATCATGAGAAGCCGTGTACACAAACCGGTCCAGATCTTCATTTATTCTTTTTAGTTCGGCGTTGGCTTCCTGCAGGTTTTGTTGGGCAACTTTCTGGTCGTTTATATCGGTGCAGGTGCCTACCCATTTGGTTATTTGTCCGGCCTGGTTGCGCATGGGTTTGGCCCGGCCTAAAAACCAGCGCCACATGCCATCGGCAGCCCGCCGAAAACGGTACTCTACCTGGTAATCTTCGCCGGTTTGTAAAGCATGAACCCATACTTGGCGCGCCCGGGCCTGGTCGTCGGGGTGCAAAAAATCATTCCAGGCCTCGGTGCCCTGGCTTTCTTCCAAGCTGTAACCGGTATATTCTATCCAGCGGTTATTAAAATATTCGTGGTAGCCGTAAGGGTCAGTGGTCCAGATCATTTGGGGCACCGTTTCGGCCAGAAATTTAAATTTGTCTGTTTCGTGCCGTAGCTCTTCGGCCAAGGCCTGGGCCCGGTTTTTAGATTGTACTTGCTCGGTTACATCTACTAAAAAGCACGTAACGCCTTCAATGTGATCGTTACCAATGCCATATAAGGGCTGAAAAATTAAATTAAAGAAGCCGGTCTTTAATTTTTTATCACCGGCGGCATCGTAGTGAATCGGGAATTCGTCGGCTTTAAAAGGTTTACCGGTTTGGTATACTTTTTCCCAGATTTGCAGCAAACCTTGTTCTATAAGTTCGGGCCAGGCTTCGTGGGCAGGTAAATTGGTAAACTGACGCTTATTAAAGAGTTTATTAAAGTTTGGATTGGTAAAAGTGCAAATCAGGTTGTAGCCGGTTAAAAGCAAAAACAAAACCGGGGCATCTTTAAGCATGCTTTGCAGTTGGTTGTCTCTTTGCTGCAGTTGCTGTTGGGTACGTTTTTGGGCTTCAATGTCGGTAGAGGTGCCCAGCCATTTGGTTATACGGCCGTTGTTGTCGTACATGGCCGTGGCCCGCGACAACAACCATTTGTATTCGCCGGTTTTAGACTTTAGGCGGTGTTCTATTTCAAAGAGTTGGCCCGTCCGGACCGATTCTAGCCAAAGGTTGTAAGTTTGGGCCCGGTCGTCGGGGTGCAAGGGTTCACGCCAATCAAAATTAGGATCGTTGGCCGCTTCTGCGCCTACAAAATTATAATAACTCTGGTTACGGTAATCGGTAAATCCATCGGGGTTACTCGTCCAGATAAGCGCCGGTACAGAATCTGCCAGGAGCTTAAATCGCTGGTAACTTTCTTCCAAAGCCAACTGCGCCAGTTTAGTGTTATGAATTTCGGTAGCAGCCCCCAGCCATTTTAATATTTTGCCCTGGGCGTTAAGTTGCGGATTTAGCCGGATATGCACCCAGCGGTATTCGCCGGTTTGCGACCGGATGCGCATTTCCTTTTCGAAATACCGGCCGGCGGCAATAGACTGCTGCCAATCGGCAACAATGGCATCTTTTTCTTCGGGCGGCAATAAATCGGCCCAATGGAAACCCGGCCGGTTGGCTACGCTATGGCCTATAAACTTTAAGTAATATTCGTTGCGGTAATTGGTAACAGCATTGGCGTCGGTGGTCCAGATAAAAGCCGGTACAGCATTGGCTAAGAACTCGAAAAAATCGGCTTGCTCTTGTAGTTGCTGGTCGGCTTTCTTTTGTAGCGTAATATCCTGCATAGCGCCTACCATCCGGTACGGAATACCATCCTCGTCGTATAGTAAGTAACCGCGGTCAATAATATCTGAAAAAGAGCCATCGGCACAGCCAAACCGGTACTCATCAGACCAAAACTGGTGGTGCTGGTCTATTATCTGGTGAATACTGTTAATTACCCGGTCCCGGTCGTCCGGGTGAATATGATCGTACCAGGAGTTAATGGTGGGGTCTGGATCTTCAAAGCCAAAAAGGGTTTTAAAGGCATTGTTCCAGGTAATGGTGTTTTCTCGTAAATTCCAATCCCAGATAGCATCGTTGGTAGCCAACGTTACCATATCAAAGCGCTCCTGGCTTTCCCGCAATGCTTCGGAGGTAAGCTTAATGGCCGTAATATCTTTTACTTCGTGAATCAGGTAAATTAATTCGCCGGATTCTGAAAAAACCGGGCTGTTTATTGCTTCCCAAAAAACCGGGGTGGCCGGCGTACCAGCATCGCCAAAGATTCCGGGTTCTAGCGGCATGGTATGCGGCGTTTTATTGGCTAGCAGGTAATCTAAAGAATTGTGCCAGGCTTGCATTTGGGCCAAAATTACCTCGGAAGCATGCTGACCGTACAGGTTGCTGACCGGCAAACCCATGATAGCCTGTTTAGTTAAGCCGGCTTGCTGTAAAAAATTATTACTGGCTGCTAACACCAGCAGTTGGGGCGATAAAACCAGGAAATTACCCGGTAGTGATGCAAATATTTGTGGGTAAGCAGGTAAAGAAGGGCCGGGTAAAACTTGCATGAAATTAGCCTTAAAATATAGTGATGCGCTAACTGTACAGGCTAAAGGTAATATTTTTATTATATTCTTGCGCTTTATATCTGCAAGAATAAGCTAAACCGGCATTTTGTTTTTAGCTTTGCATCCTTTAAACCAGGGCAAAAGCCTTTGCTAAGTGGAAGAATTACTATTTGCCGAGAAAAATATACAGATTTATTACGTAGAGCAGGAGCAATGGCTTTATGTAAGGTGGGTGGGCTTTCAGTCGGTAAAGTCGGTAATGAGTGGTTGCGAAACCATGCTGGATTTTTTAAAGCAGAAAGATTGCCCCAAAGTTTTAAACGACAACACCTACGTAGAAGGCATGTGGTCGGGGGCGGCCCGGTGGGGAGCTGATAGCTGGTTCCCGAGCATGCGCGCAGCCGGCTTGGATTGGTTTGCCTGGGTTTATGCCCAAAGTGCGCTTAGCCAACTATCAACAAATAAAACGTTGAGTTTAATGGAACCGCACTACATCCGTACTTTTTATGATTTAGAAGAAGCCAAAAAATGGCTGCGTTTGGTCTGAAACTCAACCCAGTATTATAATTTGGCTAAGGTTAATTTTTTAAGTAAAAACCGCAGAACGTACCTGCGTATTTTACGTATCAGTACGAAACCAATTCCAGCGCAATGCAATCCGATGTTTTATTTGAAGATTCTTATATTCAGATTTCTTATGTAGCCTCTGAAGACTGGATCTATGCGAACTGGATTGGTTTCCAGACGGTTAAGTCTGTGAAAGAAGGCTGTGAAAAAATATTACAGGCATTAATCGACGAATCTTGCCAGAAAGTTTTAAACGACAATACTTACGTAGAGGGCATTTGGTCAGGAGCGGCGGCCTGGGTGGGCAACGAGTGGTTTCCGCGCATGAGCCAGGCCGGCCTGCACTGCTTTGCGTGGGTGTACTCGCCCAGTGTGTTTAGCCAACTATCAACCGATAAAGCCCTGAACCATACCAAAGAAGGTTTTGTCCGGACATTCTACGACCTTGAAGAAGCAAAAAACTGGTTACGATCTTGCCCCAGGTAAAAATTACTTTTACCGGCTTTGTTTATAAGCGATAAAGATTTTGGAGGCTTTATGCCTGCTGAATAGCCTCCAAAATACTCTTGGCTTTATCTACCGAACTTACCTGCTCAAAAATTATCTGTAACTTGTCTTTGGTATCTTTCAGGCGTGAGGTGCGGGAGTGCTGTTGCACGTATTTTAATATTTTACCGAACGTTTCGCCCTGAAAATACCGATCGTTGTTGTTGGCAGGCATATAACCCCGCATTATTTCCTTTTTAATCGATAATTTTTCGAAACCTAATTGCTGAGCTTCCCAACGCAATTTCACAATATCAATCAGTTGCACTACTTCCGGCGGTAATGGGCCGAAACGGTCGGTAATGCTGCTCTGGATTTTCTCCAGGCTCTCCAGGTCTTTTACGTTGTCGAGTTTGCTGTAGAGGTTTAACCGTTCCGAAATATTGCTCACGTAAGTATCCGGAATTAATATTTCCATGTCGGTTTCAATGGTGCATTCGCGCACTTGGTCTACCAAATCTTTCAGGTCCGGTCCGGTCAGGAACAAATCTCTAAATTCAGTTTCTTTCAGTTCCTTCACGGCATCGTCCAGGATTTGGTGGTACATTTCAAATCCCAGATCGTTGATAAAACCGCTCTGCTCGCCACCCAATAAATTACCGGCGCCCCGGATATCTAAATCCCGCATGGCTACTTTAAAGCCATCGCCCAAATCCGAGAATTCTTCCAGTGTACTCAACCGTTTCCGGGCATCCGATGGCAAACCCGAAACTGGCGGCGTTAGCAGCAAACAATACGCTTTTTTGTTCGAGCGGCCCACGCGCCCGCGCATTTGGTGCAAATCGCTCAGGCCAAACATGTGCGCCCGGTTAATAATAATGGTGTTGGCGTTGGGAATATCCAGACCCGATTCAATAATATTCGTGGAGACCAGCACATCGTACTCGCCTTCTACAAATTTCATCATGCGTTTTTCCAGCTTTTCGCCGTCCATCTGGCCGTGGGCGTAGGTAACGCGGGCATCAGGTACCAGTTTTAAAATCAGGTTGGCCATTTCTTCAATATCGCCCACACGGTTGTGTACAAAAAATACCTGGCCGCCGCGTTTTAATTCGTTCATTACAGCGTCCCGGATAATGCTCTGGTCGAAAACGTGCAGCTCGGTTTGTACCGGCTGGCGGTTTGGCGGTGGCGTAGCAATAACCGAAAGGTCGCGGGCACCCATCATCGAAAAGTGTAAGGTACGCGGAATAGGGGTAGCGGTAAGCGTAAGCGAATCGACGTTGACGCGCATTTCTTTTAGCCGGTCTTTGGTTTTAACGCCAAATTTCTGCTCCTCATCAATAATCATCAGGCCTAAGTCTTTAAACTTAACGTCTTTGCTTACAATGCGGTGCGTGCCAATTAAAATATCGGTTTTACCTTCGGCTACCCGCTTCAGGGTTTCTTTTATATCTTTGGCGGTTTTAAAGCGGTTGATAAACTCTACATTTACCGGGAATTTTTCTAATCGGTCGCGGAAAGTTTTGTAGTGCTGCATGGCCAGGATGGTGGTAGGCACCAGCACGGCTACTTGTTTGCCGTCGCAGGCCGCTTTAAAAGCCGCTCGAATGGCGACTTCGGTTTTACCAAAGCCCACGTCGCCGCAGACCAAACGGTCCATGGGGTGCGGCAGCTCCATATCAGCCTTCACGTCTTCGGTGGCTTTGCCCTGGTCGGGGGTGTCTTCGTAAATAAACGACGATTCCAACTCGGCCTGCAAAAAGCCATCGCGGCTATAGGCG
>NZ_JBMQUD010000150.1:0-11809 GCF_057359045.1 Adhaeribacter sp. | reverse complement strand
TATAGCGGAATATTTCGCCGGTAGGACCGTAAGGCGGTTGCACTTCCGGGTTGATGCCTTCGGGTAAATCCACGTTCATGAGCATGTTATTAACCTGGATGCGCGCGTAATCGTCGGTTACTTCATCCTCAAACAATATTTTAACCACCGATAACCCAAACAAGGTGGTAGAGCGCACGTCGGTTTTTTTCGGAACCGAGTTCATGGCAATTTCTACCGGCACCGTCACAAATTTTTCAATTTCCTCGGCGCTGCGGCCCGGCCACTGGGTAATAATGGTAATTTGGGTGTTGGTTACATCCGGAAAGGCTTCAATGGGGGTGTGGCGGTACGAGACTACCCCGGCAATTACCATTACGCCCGTTACCACAAAAATAAACCCTTTGTTCTTCAGCGAGAACCCAATCAGGTTTGATATAATTTTTTTCATGAATTTAATATTTTACAACTCTAAAGGCCAAAGCCAAGCGAGCAGGGAATAGGGTAAAGGTTAATCCGGCCGGTTCTCTTTTTTAAGAAAATCAGCCGGTTTTTTTCAGGTTTTATTTTGACGGTTGGCGGTAAAATCAAGGAGAAGTTGCCGGCCGGAGCTGGCGTTCGGTTTAACTATTCAGGGCGTTGTACACGAGCAATTGGTTCTGGGAAATTAACTTTTCGCCTTCTTGTAACCCATTTTTAATATAAGTTTGGCTGCCCGAGGTTTTGAATATCTCCACTTCCCGGATTTCCAGGTCGCATTTCTTGCGGTAAACCACCACAAAGTTGCGGCTCTTATCAAAAATAATGTCCTGCGACGCCACGGTTATCATTTGTTCGTTACCGGGATAGCCGTATTTAACCCGCACGGTGGCAAACATTTCGGGTTTAAGCAAATAATCGGGGTTTTCCATCCGGATGCGTACCTTCATCACGCGGGTTTCCGGGTCAATAATATTCATGGATTTGTCAATCTTGCCCCGGAAGACTTTATCGGGATAGCTGAGCGTGGTTACTTCCACCTCCTGGCCGCTTTCTATTTTGGCAATATCGGTTTCGTACACATTGGCCATTACCCAAATCTGGTTCATGCTGGAAATGGTAAAAATATTGCCGGCATCGTCGGAGCGGATTTGGGTATCGCGGTTAATGTGTTTCTCGGCAATAAACCCTGCAGCGGGGGCTTTTACCACGTATTCCGAATTGCGGGTAATATTATATATTTTAAATATTTCCTGAATTTTCTGAATATCGGCTTTAGCGTTCTGGTGTTCTTTTTTGGCAGCCAGTAAATCGCGCTCCGAGGTTAAACCAGCTTTAAACATGTCCTGGGCTACATCCAGATTCTTTTGCGCCAGTTGTAAATTAGCCCGGGCATCTATTAACTGTTTTTCGTAATCGGCTATTTCACCACTCTTAATTACAGCCAACACTTGCCCTTTCTGCACAAATTCGCCCAGCTCTACTTTAACATCCAGCACGTGACCACCTACCAGTGGGTATATTTTAAAAACGCCTTTCTCGTCGAAAGTTACTTTGCCCGATAAGGTAAGCTCGTTTTGCACCGGGCGCACCAGGGCGGTATCTAATTTAATATTAGTAGCCAGCGAGTCGCTGAGGCAAAAAGAACTGGTGGCTGGCTCGGCCGTTACGGTTGGGGCGGTTTGGCAACTGCAAAGGGTATAGTTGCCTACAAAAAATGCGATATAACTTAATAATAATTTTCTTTTCATAACGGTTACAATTATTGGTATTGAATGACGGGCGTACCCACGGCAAAATTTATTTCTTCTAAAGCCCTGATGCGGTTGGTTTTTAGTTGCAGCATTTGGGTAATGCTTTCGGTGTAGGTTTCGTAATAATCGACAAACTCAATCAGGCTAATATTCCGTTTGCTGAAACTTTCGGTAATGCCGTCGAGGAGCTTTTCAAAATCCTGCGAAAAATTAGCGTATAAGCCAGTATATATTTTATCGGTTTCGCGCACTTTGTTGTAAGCGGCCATCACTTCCTGTTCTACCTGGTTTTGGTAATGCTGGAAATCGGTTCTGCTTTTATCTACCAGGATTTTGGCGGTTTTAATATTGCCTTGGTTGCGGTTAAAAAAGGGTAAACTAAACTGGGCCTGTAAACCCACGTAGTCGCGGATAAAAGAACCCTGCCGGTCGTAAATTGCGCCTAAACCTACATCTGGTACCGCCAACGCTTTCTGGTAATTTAATTGGGCTTCTTGTAAGGCAATATTGGTTTGGTAAAGCTTCAGGTCGTACCGGTTTTCGGTGGCTTCTTCGAGTAACTGGTCATAAATAATAGCGGTTGAAGCCGTGTTTAACCGGGTTTCGTCTAGCACCGGCAGTATAAAAGTGGTAGGTTTGGCGTTCAGTAATAAACTAATGGCAGCTTCGCGGTCGTTTACCTGGTGTACCAGTTCCAGACGTTCGTTTTCCAAGGAGAATATGAGGGCTTTCAGACGCGTTACTTCTTTTAGAGAAACATTGCCTTTTTTCAGTTGCGCTTCGTAAGCCGTAACCAGTTTGCGAATGGGTTCCGTTTTGCTCTCGTAAATAGCCAGGTTCTGGATTAAGTAAGAAAGCTCGACCAAAGAAGTCCGTAATTCAAACCGGAGCGAACGTAATAAATCGAAATATTGGAATTCAGTAAGCTTGGTGTTTATTTTTTCTATCTCAATCCGTTTGTTGCGTTTCCCGGCTAATTCAATCAGTTGCTGAAACTCCACAATATTTTGCCCCGATTTACCGGCATCGAAATATTCGTTGTTAATGGGGTTGTATATATTTTGTTCCAGCGCCAGGGTTGGGTTGGGGAACAACCGCGCCTGAATAATAGCTGCTTTAGCCGCATCAATATCTAACCGTTGCGATAATAAATTCAGGTTGTTTTTAATGAACAGCTCCTCGGCCTGGGCCATGTTCAGCCGCAGGGTGTCGGTGCGGGCATTTATTAAATTTTCGGGCTGGGTTTGCGCCGCTACGCGGAAATGGAATAGAATGGATAAAAGGAGTATAAAAAGAAATCGCTGCATGGCTTAAGTAATATTAAGTGCAGCAAAGGTAAGTTAGCCGTATTAGGCCATGGTTAGAGGAAGATTAGAATAGGATTAGAAATGGAAATAATGACGAAGTAAAACAGCTACTGTTGTAATACTTCCTGATTTAATCTATTTAAGAATCAAGATAAAATTAAACCAGAATTTTTACAGATTATTATAAATAACACAGTAACCATTTTCGTTAATAAAAGGTAAGGAATATTTAATTTTAGAGATTAATATTTATATATTTTATAAGTTATTAACCATTTTTAAAGATAATTTTTTAATTTTATTCTCTCCTTTTAAACCAAAGCCGTTTTTAGGCGCCCAAGTTCTTGGTTAAAGTAGAGCCCTCACTATTTTAGAAGTTGCTCATGTTTATTGCTTTAAGTACCTTTATTATAGCCAACGATATGGCACCAGAAGTGAAAGAAGCCTTTCTGAACCGGCCGCACCTGGTCGATTCTGCGCCAGGTTTTGAACGGATGGAAGTTTTTTGCCCCAAAGATAATCCATCGGAAATATGGCTGATGACCTTTTGGACTGATGAAGACAGTTACAAAGTCTGGCACAAAAGTCATTTGTACAGCGAATCGCATAAAGGCATTCCTAAAGGATTAAAGTTGGTACCACGCAGCGCCCAGGTTCGTTATTTCTCGCATATTTCCAGTTAGTTTTTCCGCATGCCCTTAGTTAAATTAAAGACAGCCGAGCTTATATACAAACACGAAGCAGAAATAGCCGCGGCTGCCGTAGACTTACATTATCAGCAACAGCCCGATTTGGAAACCCGTTACGGGGCGGTTGGGCGGCAGAAATGCTTGCAGGATTCCCGGTACCATTTATCGTACCTGGCCGAAGCCATTATGGCGGGTAGTACATTGCTGTTTAAAGATTATATTGGATGGGCTAAGCAAATGCTGGAAGCCCGCTATATACCCGTGCAGGACTTGCTCCTGAATATTAATTGTATAAAAGAAGTACTGGCGCAGCGCCTGCCCATCGAAAACTACATAATTGCGGCCAAATATCTGAATGGGGCATTTAACCAATTAGAGGAAGATGATCCTGAGCAGGTTACCACGTATCTGCAGGAAGATATGCCGCTTAAAAAGTTGACGGATGATTATCTGGAATATTTGCTGGCCGGCAACCGGCAGAAGGCTTGCCAGTTAGTACTCGAAGCAGTTGAAAAACAGGTAAGTGTTAAAGATATTTACCTGCATGTTTTTCAGATGGTGCAGTACGAAATTGGCCGATTGTGGCAGCTAAATAAAATTAGTGTGGCCCAGGAACACTACTGCACGGCCGCCACCCAACTAATCATGTCGCAGCTTTACCCATATATTTTTAGTACAGAGCGTAACGGCAAACGCCTGGTAGCAACCTGTGTGGCCGGCGACCTGCACGAAGTAGGGGTGCGCATGGTAGCCGATTTTTTTGAGATGGAAGGCTGGGATACGTATTATTTAGGTGCCAATAGCCCTATTGAAAGTATTTTGAAAACCATCCGGGAGCAAAATGCCCAATTGCTGCTGGTATCGGCAACCATGACTTACCACGTTAGAGCCATTGCCGATTTAATTACGGCCGTTAGGCGCGACTCCCGGATTGCCCACGTGAAAATTATGGTTGGCGGCTACCCGTTTAACGCGGCCCCGGAGCTTTGGAAAACCGTAGGCGCCGATGCCTACAGTACCGATGCCCAGCAGGCGTTGGACATTGCGAACCAATTGGTGCAAGTGGCGGCTTAATTTTATGAGTAATCAGGTTAAAACCGGAAGTGTGGTCTTTCGCTGTACAGAAATGGCGATGATTGAAGAAGTTTTATTTTCGAGTATTCCTCTCGAAACAAAAAACTTACTTAACCGGCCTTTTTCGGAATTGGCAAAATCCGATTCGCTTGACCCGATGCTGCACTTTCTGGAAGCACTAAAGCAGTTTGGCAGCGCCGAGGGCTGGCATATCCCGGTGCTATTCGGCCAAAAACAAATTTTAATAACATTTAGTGGTTTAGCCATCGACAAAGGTTTTATTATTGTCGGTAATATTTTTCAGCAAGCTGCTTCAACCCTCAATACAATTAATGCAAAACCCAGCGAAATAGGCATGAATGCGCAAATATCGTTGGAAGATAATCAGCCTTTTACCAGCGAAATGGACGAAAGCGAATTGCTGGACGAGCTGAGCCGCCTCAACAACGAATTAATTAACAGCAAGCGGGAATTAGTACGGCAGAATGTAGAACTAGAACGTTTAAAGAAGAAAGATAAACCTTGATATTTTGGTTAAGTAAATTTTATTAAGCTTTTAGTTTAATCTATTTTAACAGCATATTAAAAATATTCAGGAACATCGGTTTCGTGCATGAGACGGTGCAAGGCTCTCAACCGTGGCATGGCTTATGCACCTTGTTGGCACTCGTTTTATTTATTTTTTAATTCAAACATATTTCAAATAATCTATTTCCTCTGTCAAAATTTGCTTTTCTCCTTCGCTTAATATTTTGGCAAGCTCATTTTTTGTATTCAAACCTATTTTTAAGATTTCAAGCCATTTCGGGTCATTTAGAATGGCTGCACGGTCATAGTTATCATTATTTGGTGCATTATAAGTATTAAGCTTTTGGTGCCAGGATTTGATTGTTTCAAATTCTTGATTCGATATCCAATCTCTTTCCAATTGATTTCTATAATTGTCGTCAATTGATAAATCATCAAAGTAGCAACACACAAATTCTACAAATGACCAATGAGGGTTTGTCTGAGTTCTGTCAAGCCAAGATTTTCTTTGCAAGTCAAGCGAGGTCAATTCATTCATACAACTGAGCCACCTTTGTCTCCATAAATCTTTGGCAGTATTCTTCATTTTCGATAGTAAATGAGTGCTAACGGTTAGGCTAAACGATGGGCGAGGCCATCGGCCGATGGTTGACGTTTAGTTAGTGTGTCGTGCCTTTCATTTATTACCATTGCTTTTCAATTCTGTTCAACCTGCCGTTTTCAAAAATTACATTCACTCTTTCTAGTGCTACTGTGTCAGAATTGAAGTCCATGTACTCGTAAAGTCGATGCCTTTTGAGTACTCTTTCTGCTTCGGTTTTAGTTAAGTCTGTTTTGTTTATTAAGTCGGCTAGGGTTTCTAAATCCTTTTCTGTATAGGAATAGCCTTCACGCATATGAGTTATTGTCACTCCTTGGTCAAGAATTTGGTAGAATCCCAATAATCCAGTTGCCAACAGAACTGCCAGACAAATCCAGAAAGCCAATTTCCAATTATTTTTCACTCTTTCTTTATTTTATGCATGCACGCCAACTAAATGTAAGCACCAATATTTTTATGAAGTTCGTGTACTTTAACCCAAATTAAGCTGCCCCAACGTTAATCATCTTCGTAATCAAGGCCCATAAATTTATTATAGGCTTGCTGCAATTCGGCAAATGCGTGCATATTGCCTTCTTGCCGGCTAACCTGCAAACCTTTTTTATATACTTCTTCGGCCTTATCCTTTTGCCCTAATTGATCGTACAGTTTGGCAGCATGGTAATACGTACCTACATAATGGGGGTGTTCGGTTAAAAGAATTTCGTAATATTTCTTTGATTCCTGCACATCCAACTTCAGGTACTCGGTGGCGAGTGCGTAAAGGGTAAATGGGTCGGAGGGATCTTCTTTATAAAATTCTAAAAGTTGGTCTAATCGGGAAGGGTTCATTTCTATTTGCCGTAAATTTATTTAACTTCGCCCAAATTTATAGGTATTAGATAATATTTCACACATGAAGATATTAGTTTGTATAAGTAACGTACCCGATACCACCACTAAAATAACATTTACGCCCGATAACAAAACCTTTAATACGGCCGGCGTACAATTTGTTATTAACCCTTACGACGAGTATGCCCTAACCCGGGCCATTGAGTTGAAAGAGACCTTGGGCGGTAGCGTTACGGTTATAAACGTGGGAGAGGCCGATGCCGATGCAAATATTAGAAAAGCCTTAGCTATTGGTGCCGATGATGCTATTCGGGTAAATGCCAAACCCACCGACTCTTTATTTGTAGCCCAGCAAATTGCCGGGGTTGCACAGGAAGGCAATTACGATTTAATTTTAACCGGTAAAGAATCGGTAGATTACAATGGTTTTCAGGTGCACGGCATGGTGGCCGAACTACTGGGTATACCGGCCGTTGTGCCCGCTATAAAGTTAGATGTAAATGGCAATACCGCTACTTTAGAAAGAGAAATTGAAGGGGGTAAAGAAATTGTAAACGTGCCATTGCCTTTGGTAGCCAGTTGTCAGCAACCCATGGCCGAGCCCCGGATACCCAACATGCGCGGCATTATGACCGCCCGGACCAAACCTTTAAAAGTAGTGGAGCCCGTAGAGGCCCAAACTGCCACGGTTTACGAAAGCTATAGTTTACCCGAAAAGAAAACCGGCGTAAAACTGATAGATCCCGCCCAAGCCGGAGATTTAATCCGGTTATTAAGAAACGAAGCGAAAGTAATATAACTATGTCTGTACTAGTTTTTATTGAATGCGCCGAAGGCCAGGTAAAAAAGTCGTCGTTAGAAGCGGCCACTTACGGTAGCCAGTTGGCTGGTACTTTAGGTACTACCGCGGCGGCAGTGGCTATCGGCGATATAAATCCGGATAACTTGCCGGCGCTGGGAGCTCAGGGTATTGTTAAAGTTTACTATAATAACCAGCCCCAGGTAAAAGATTTTTCGCCGGCGGCTTATGTAAAAGTAATTGCCCAGGCGGCCGAAACCACCAATGCCACCGTTCTGGTGTTATCTAACAGTAGTATTGGGGCAGTAGTAGGGGCTCGGTTAGCTATCCGGCTAAACGCCAGCCTGGCTACCAACGTAGTGGCGCTCCCCGAAACCAGCGGTAACAATTTTACTGTGCGGCGCAGCGTATTTTCGGGTAAGGCTTTTGCCGAAGTAAGCTTAACCGCCGACCGGAAAATATTAGCCATTAAGAAAAATGCAGTTGAAATTATTGAACAAGGCGGCACCGCTGAGGTAGCGAGCTTAGAAGTTGCCTTATCGGAAACTGATTTGGTGGGATCCCCGCAGGAAACCATAAAAGCTTCAGGACAGGTACCTTTAACCGAAGCCGATAAAGTAGTATCGGGCGGACGTGGCATGCGGGGACCAGAGAACTGGCATTTAATTGAAGATTTAGCTGCCGCCTTAGGCGCGGCTACAGCCTGCTCTAAACCGGTAGCAGACGTGGGTTGGCGACCGCACCACGAGCACGTAGGACAAACGGGTACCACTATCAGCCCTAATCTGTATATTGCCTGCGGCATTTCCGGGGCCATCCAGCACCTGGCTGGCGTTAACTCTTCCAAAGTTATTGTCGTTATAAATAAAGATCCGGAAGCCCCATTCTTTAAGGCTGCTGATTATGGTATAGTGGGAGATGTGGCGGAGGTTTTACCTAAATTAACAGAAGCCGCTAGAGCTTTGAATCAATAGAATCGAAACAGTGAAAAAAATTCAGCTAGAAATTTTAGGCTTATCTTCGAGCCAATCCCAGACCGGTTCTTTTGCGCTGGTGCTTGGTGAGAAAGAAGGCAACCGCCGGTTACCCATTATTATCGGGATGTTTGAAGCGCAATCTATTGCCATCCAAATTGAAAAAATAAGTCCGAACCGGCCTTTAACCCACGATTTATTTAAATCTTTTGCCCAGCATTTGCACGTAAGTATCTTAGAGGTGCTAATCTCCGACTTAAAAGAAGGCGTTTTTTATTCTAAAATTGTTTGTTCCGACGGTGAACGGCAGTTTGACCTGGATGCCCGCCCTTCGGATGCCATTGCCATAGGTTTGCGTTTTGGCGTACCCATTTATACCGTTGAAAGTGTGCTATCGGAAGCTGGTATTATTTTGAGCGATTTGGAAGAAGATGAAGACGAAGAAACCGACGAAGTTCAAACGTCTTCGGCCAGCAGTACTTCGGGCTCGGAAACAAAAAGTAACCTGCGCGATGTGTCGGTTGATGAACTGAATAAATTACTCGAAGACGCTTTGGAAAAAGAAGATTACGAAAGAGCCGCTAAAATCAGGGATGAATTAAATAAAAGAAATTAATATATCTAAAGCACCTACCTGGTTTAATGCCTTTGGTTTTAAACCTGAAAGAACAGCCAGGGCTAATAAACAAAAGCCGTATTTACTTGAGGTAAATACGGCTTTTGTTTAAATAAATAATTAGCTAACAGGGTAAATATAAATTGTTATGCTGCATGAGCAACGTATTCTATTGATTTAGATATACTATTTAAATATATTTACTTATATTGTTGATATATAATTTCTTATGCTGTTATGGTAAACTGACTAAACTAAAGATTTATCAGAATTTTCCTCATTCTCATCTTTAGATTTTAAGGTCGATAGTTCGTCTAAACTGCCCATTTCTTCTTCTACTTTTTTGGCGGCTCGCATCAGGCTGCTGGCAAATATAAATTCCCTTAATTCCTGTACATCGGTGTCCATGATGTTTTCGCGGTTACCTTCCCAGAGTTTGTTGCCTTTGTGCAGGAACATAATATTGTCACCAATTTCCATTACGGAGTTCATGTCGTGGGTTACAATTACGGTGGTAATATCGTATTCCTGGGTAATCTCGTAAATCAATTCGTCTATTTTAATGGCGGTAAGCGGGTCCAGGCCAGAGTTAGGTTCGTCGCAAAATAAGTAGCGCGAGTTTGGTGCAATGGCGCGGGCAATGCCTACCCGTTTTTTCATTCCCCCACTAATTTCGCTGGGCATTTTTTTGCCGGCATTTTCTAAACCTACCCGTTTGAGGCAAAATTCTACCCGTTCGCGGCGTTCATCTTTGGGCATGGGGGTTAGCATGCGCAACGGAAACTCCACGTTTTCCTCTACATTCATCGAATCGAACAGGGCACTGCCTTGAAACAGCATGCCAATTTTACGTCTGATTTCCTGCTTCAGGTCTAGTTTATTGTTGGTAAAAACTTTGCCATCGTAGGTAATACTGCCCAAATCGGGTTTAATTAAACCCACAATGCACTGTAACAATACACTTTTACCTGTACCGCTGGCTCCTAAAAGTAAATTGGTTTTACCTGACTCAAAAATTCCTGATATGCCGTTGAGTACTTTTACCCCGTTAAAAGATTTTTGTATGTTATGTATTTCAATCATTTTGAGAAATAATTCGCTATTAACCTTTAGCTAAATTAAAGAAGCGCTTAAATGTTATTACCTGCCTTGTAATGAAGTTTATTCATGAATTAAAGTAAGATACCGGCACATACGTAATCGGCGATTAAAACGGCAATAATGCTGTTGGTTACGGCACTGGTACTGGCTGCACCCACCTCTAAAGCCCCGCCTTTGGTATTATAACCCAGAAAAGAAGAAATGGATGATATTAAAAAGGCAAAAACAAAAGATTTAATCAGGGCAAATACAACATTATACGGAATAAAATCCATGCGTAACCCTTCTACATATTCCTGAGCCGATAAAGCACCCGTTAAGGTTCCGGCAACGTAGCCCCCCAGAATAGAAAGCGTCATGGATAGAATTACGAGTAACGGAAACATTAATAACGAAGCTACTATCTTGGGCAACACCAGGTAAGAAGCCGAATTTATACCCATTACCTCCAACGCATCTATTTGTTCCGTAATTCGCATGGTACCTAAGCCGCCCGCAATATTAGAACCAACTTTACCGGCCAATACAATAGAAGTAATGGTGGGGGCCAACTCCAGTATGGTCATTTCCCGTACCATAAAACCAATAGTAGAACGCGGAATAAAAGCATTGGTAAGGTTATAAGAAATCTGAACACAAGTAACCGCCCCAATAAACGTTGAAACAATGGCTACAATAAAAACAGAGTTTATCCCAATTAAGATGGCTTCATCGATGGTGCGGTTAGAAAGTATCCGGAAAGATTCTCCCCGACGTACTAAGGTGTTAAGAAAAAGCAAAAATTGGCCTAATGTTCTCATAATGGGCTTTTACGGAAAAAACTAAAATAACGCTGTTTATTTTGTTATGTCTATATTACGATTAAAATAAATAAACAATTACAATATGAAGAAATATATATTGGTGACCGGGGGAACTAAAGGAATCGGGCGGGCAATCATCGAAAAATTTGCTGCCGATGGCTTTCATATTATTACCTGTGCCCGCACCGAAGCCGACTTAAAAGCGCTTAAGCTGGAAATGGAACAAAAATATACTTTCTCCAAGGTTTATTACTTGGCTACCGATATTAGCGATCCTTTAGCCGTTGACGCCTTTTTAAATTATGTGCGGAGCCTGAAGGTAAAAATTGATGTGCTGGTAAATAATGCCGGAGTTTTTATACCGGGCAAAATTACCGAGGAAGATAACAATGCTTTGTCGTTTATGTTGGATAACCATGTGCTTAGTGCATACCGCATAACCAAAGGCTTGGTAGGGGATATGATTCGCCGGAAATCCGGACATATTTTCATGCTCTGCTCTACCGCCAGTATTACTCCTTACACCAACGGCGGCTCTTACTGCGTAGCTAAATATGCTTTGTTAGGACTATCTAAAGTGCTCCGGGAAGAACTGAAACCTCACCATGTAAAAGTAACCGCTATATTGCCGGGGGCAACTTTAACTGCTAGTTGGGAAGGCGTAGATTTGCCACCAGAGCGGTTCATGAAAGCCGAAGACGTTGCGGCAGCTATTAGCAATGCCTATTGTATGTCGGCCAGTACCGTGGTAGAAGAAATATTAATCCGGCC
>NZ_JBMQUD010000149.1:0-58004 GCF_057359045.1 Adhaeribacter sp. | reverse complement strand
TTATAGATTTCCTGATAACAGCAGGCCTGCATTGTTTAAAAGCGATGCAGGCCTTTTTAATAGTGTTTTGTAATATAATTTATTTATGCCTCAAGGTTATATTAAAACAGATTAAATGTTTTATTGAAATAATTATATTGTTTAACTGGTTGTGTTTTGGTATAGTTGCGTAAACGGTTGTAAAATAGAAAAATAGGCTTTTAAGTAAAACAAAAAATTATATTTTAAGTATATATATCCATCAGATAGTGGTAAATACTAAATTGTATCTTTTTAAGTAAAATATTATAGTCTATCAGCTTTTTTAATGAGAACCAAAGAACACATATACAGTTACCTGATTCAGCCATCGCACTTGTTTTTAAAACAAGTGGTTAAGATTGTTGAAACAAAACGGTATATTCTGGTTCTGGATTTACGTAAAACTAAAAAGCTCGTAATTCCCGACAATGTTATTACTAATTTTGAATACCGGCTAAATACCCTTAAAACGTTTGCTCATAAAAGCAGCGAATACGATGGTGTAAACTACTTTCTGGTACCTAAAAGTTAGTCTGTTTTCTTCAATACCGCTATTGCCCACTTTGCACCTCTTTGGTATTAGATTAGCTCAAAGCTATTACCCCCTTCATTTCTAATCAGCTACAATGGCTTATTTACTTTTTAGGTTTATCCTGAACAGGTAAATGTTTTGTGCTTATAAATTTACCTTTATAGCCGGCCTGCTTTTATTTAAAGCTTTTAAATAAATCTTAGATTGTAATGCTCTGTAATTTCAGACTTAGGTATAAATCTTTCATTTTTATTTAAAAAATATTTTTATTCCCTTCGTTAATTCTAAGAATAAGGTAGTTTTGTTCCGATAATTATAAATACAGCTCATGAGTGCTTATAATAATAACCCTTTGCAGGTATTCCGGACTTTAGTAGGGTTTAAATACGAGATGTACAATAGCCTCTTCTCGTCGTTGCCTTTTTACCGGATGGAAAAAACCGGGGTGTTCTTATCGTTGTTTTTGTTACATTGCGAAGAAGGCTTGCCCAAAGAAGCCAGTCCCGAAGAAATTATCCAGTCGTTCTTTAAGCAATATACCTCGTACGGCACCGAGAAAGAGCAGATAGATTTGCTTTTCCGGTTTGTGCAGTTTGCCGAGCGCCAGGTAGTACTGTTTGATGCCTTGGAAGATGCTGCTTTTAACCAGATTAACGATATGCAGGGAATTGGTACTTTAAAACACTTAAGTACCAATGTTGTGCATAACCGGGCACAGCCTGCTTTAACCAATAAACTTAAAGATTTTGCGGTACGGTTGGTTTTAACGGCGCATCCCACGCAATTTTATCCCAGCGAAGTTTTAGGTATTATTAATGATTTAGCTAAAGCTTTAACCAACGATAATACCGCGCTGGCCAACTCGTACTTACAGCAATTGGGTAAAACGCCTTTCTTTAAAAAAGAAAAGCCTACGCCTTACGACGAAGCGGTAAACCTCATCTGGTTTCTGGAAAACGTATTTTACAGTGCCGCCGGTCAAATAATTGCTTACCTCAAAAATCAGTTTCCGGGTGCTGTAAGCCTGAATAATCCTTTGATTCGGATGGGTTTTTGGCCGGGCGGCGACCGGGATGGTAACCCGTATGTAAATGCCGAAACTACCCTGCGGGTTTCAGAAGCTTTACGGGGCAGTATTGTAAAATCGTACTATGGAGAAGTTAGACGCCTGAAAAAACGGTTAACCTTTAAAGGCGTAGCGCAAATTCTGGCTGATCTCGAACAACGCCTGTATAACAATTTGTTTGTGCCAGGGTACAAAGCCGATTTGTATAAAGATGAAATAAAAAATACCCTGAATGAGATTAAAGAACTTATAACCAAGTATCATAACGGCTTATTTATAAACCAGGTAGAAAACCTGATAAACAAAGTCGATTTATTTGGTTTATACTTTGCTTCTTTGGATATCCGGCAGGATAGTTCGGTGCATAACCAGTTGCTGGAAACCATGGCCGATAAGACATCTATTCTGCCTAAAAACTACAAAGAACTGAATGAAAACGAAAAAATTGAAGCGCTTCTTAAAATAAATGAACGGGTTGATCCGGCAATTTTTGAAGATTCTTTGCTGCGCGATACCCTGGAAACCATTGGGGTAATTAAAACCATTCAGAAGTGCAATGGCCCCGAAGGTTGTCACCGGTATATTATTAGCCATAGTACCTCGGCCCTTAATGTAATTGAAGTTTACGCCTTGTTTTTACTAAGTGGCTGGAAACTCGACCGGCTGAATATTGATATTGTTCCGCTTTTCGAAACCATAGAAGATTTAAAAAATGCGGCTCCGGTAATGGCGGCATTGTACCAGAACGAAACCTACCGCCGGCACCTGCATAATCGCAGAAATCTTCAGACCATTATGTTGGGCTTCTCTGATGGCACCAAAGATGGTGGGTACCTGATGGCCAACTGGAGTATTTATAAAGCCAAAGAAACCTTAACCGCTATTTCGCAAGAATACGGCATAGAAGTTATATTCTTTGATGGCCGCGGCGGACCACCCGCCAGGGGTGGTGGCAAAACCCACCAGTTTTATGCCTCTATGGGACAAAACATTTCGAATAAAGAAATTCAGTTAACCATCCAGGGGCAAACCATCAGTTCTAATTTCGGAACCGTCGAGTCGGCGCGTTTTAACATAGAACAGTTAATGAATGCCGGTATTACCAATGGGGTATTTAATATCCGGAAAAATACCTTAACGGGTCCGGAAGAAGATTTACTGCAAAGTTTGGCTCAGCAAGCGTACGATGCCTATAATGAGCTTAAAAACCATCCGGATTTTCTAGAATACTTAAACTACGTAAGTCCGTTGCGCTATTATGCCGAAGCAAATATTGGTAGCCGGCCGGCCAAACGTAAATCCGGGCAGTTAAACCTGGATGATTTAAGAGCTGTTCCTTACGTAGGTGCCTGGAGCCAGTTAAAACAAAATGTACCGGGTTATTATGGCGTGGGTACCGCCTTAGAAAAGTTAGAAGCTGCTGGCCAATGGACTGCTGTGAAAAACCTCTACGAAGAATCTTTATTCTTTAAAACCCTGCTGGACAACTGTGAAATGGCCATGAATAAATGCTTTTTCCCGGCTACGGCTTACTTATCTAAGCATCCTCAATACGGTGTGCTCTGGAATATTATGTGCGATGAATACGAACGTACCAAGAAATATTTACTAAAGCTTTCGGGTGCGAATGAATTGATGGCCGATAAGCCCATTGAACAATTATCTATTCAGTTGCGCCAGCGCATAGAATTACCCTTAATTACCATTCAGCAGTATGCCTTGTCTAAAATCCGGGAAATGGAAGAAAAAGGTTTAAATGGCGACGATAAAAAGATATACGAGAAATTAGTTATTCGTTGTTCGTTCGGAATAATAAACGCGGAGCGGAATTCTGCTTAAAGTAAAGGATTACATTATCTAAAAGCTTTGGTTCTTAAATGGGCCAAAGCTTTTTTTATGCTCACGTTTGGGTTTATAAATGAAGAAATATTCAAGATATTCTGTTAAAGGCAATGCAGGTATTGAGGGCAATGCCGGCCAGTACTAGAAATGAAATAATTTGCAATTTGCTCATATTGAGTTAGTTGTAATTTTTAATTACCTTCATTGGGGTTTAAGGAATAAGCTAAAAAAGGTAATTTATTAAAAGCGGTAGGGTAGGGGAGAGGTATACTGCTTTTAATGAAAATAGTTGCAGTGGCTTGTAATAGGTGAAATATTCATCCTGTTCTTTATACAAGTATTATTCTTAAAGCAAGAAAATCCCACAAGATATATGAAGCCGGAAAGAAACATTATCTCTTCCATAATCTTTCCTAAAGCCATATTTCTACTTATACAGTTTATACGAAATCAATGACAATACAAATACCATTATAAATCTACGATAAATTATTAACATATATTATGAAGCATTTATTTATAAGGATTTATAAGATACTTAAGATTGTTACCGTATATAATGATTTAAGAAATAAATTTATAAGATTAATATTTAGAAGATTATAAGGAACTTTCCTTTCTATTTTTAGTTTGTGGATTGTAGAGAGTTATCCATATTTATCTACATTGTGGATAAGTAGTAGTTATCCATAATTGTTATATTAAGTAACACTTTCTTATATTTTAAAATTTATTATCTTATATTTAATTAGCCTTGATAGCTATCTGATTAATAATATGGAAGCCGGAATATGTAATGCTTGTAATGCTCCTGTGCTTGAGCAGGCTGTTTTTTGCTATAATTGTGGGGAGCAGGTAAAATGTACCCAATGCCGCGAATTGCTAATTCCCGGAGCAAAGCATTGTATTTCTTGTGGGGCTGCTGTAACGAGTGTAAAAAAGCCAGAACAGGAGTTAAATTTGAATAAGATCAAATTCCGGGAAAACAAAGATGAAAGATGGTATGAGATTACCTTTACCAATGATGTGGGTAAAGAAATAAAAGAAGTAGTTGCTGATATTCTAAAAAATAAAATTGGACCGGAAGTAAAAGCTGAATCGCTGGAGGAAAATTTAAGTGTACCTCAGGAAGAGAATAAAACATTTAAATTACAGGAAACTTTGCTCCAGAAGCCGCTATCAGCTACCAGCCTGCCAAATGTTAACTCCCCTACTGCTGTAGATTCTCCGGAAGAGATTATTCCCTACCCGCATCTGAATGATTTAGATGTAAGACTAAGTTGTACGGAAAATGAGTGGCTCTTAATATATGCGTTTTATTTTTCTGGCTACGGTAACAATACATTTGCAAAAGAACCGATCTGGCAAATGTATAAAGACAAAAGACTTACCGAAACCAGGTTTAAAAACTTAGGGACCAACTGGAAAAGCTTGTTTAAAAAATATTTAAGCACGGTTAAAGACAACGAGTTTACATTTACTTCCCAAGGCTTGGCTAAAGTAAAAAGTTTATTATTCTCAGAACCAGAAAAACAAAAATTTACCCGTTTGGCCGCCCGGCCCGCGGTGGTAAACGGAAGAGAACCGCTAACACGCCGTAACCCGGTAAATAACCGCAAGGTGATTACCGGCAATCATGCCCCCGATGAATTTGATGTTTACCGAAATAACTTAAAAATTTCATTAGAAGAATTTTTTAATCAAAAGCAGCCGGGTAATAGTAATCCCAACCGGATTGCAACTATTGCTTATTATATTACCAAAATAAATCATCAGGAATATTTTACCGAAGGCAATATTGATTTTGCTTACCGTATTTTAAACTTGGGCGGTAAACCAGCGCATTTAAGGCAAATAATTATTAACCTGAAAAATGAGCGCATTTGGTTTAAAAAGGTTATAGACCAAAATACTACTGCTTGGCGCCTTACCAGGCAAGGTGAGATTTTTGTTGAAGAAAAACTTTAGAAGTTTGGAATTTAGAACGTATATTATATATGAACTTGTTTCGTATTTTCTTAAATGAGCTAACCATTGCCATTAGTGGTGTTATCACCGCCAATCTTTAAACTATTGCCCGACTGCTTGCCGGTGAAAACACGCGGCAAGGGCAAACGTTAATGCTTTTCCCAAAATACTAAACAGTCTCATTTTAAAAACTTTTAATATAAACCAACAGGGCTAATTGTTGAGCATGCCCTGGTGGTTTAATATTAGCCTTTAATTACATTAATTTATCAGGAAAAGTAGCTTGCTGATTTTGCCAGAGTTTACATGAAAAAACCAGTTTAACATAATTAGTAAAATAAAGTTAAATTTTATTTTGCACTTGATCCGTCAAAATTTCTGGTAATTGGGTTCCGGCTGCTTTATCGCCTTTGGCTATGGCCTGGCCTAACTCTTCGGCAAACTGGGCGGCTACCTGTGGAGTAAAAACAACTACTTCCGGATCTGTAACGGCGTCAATTACTATCGGACGATCAGCTTTTAATGCTTCTTCCCAGGCGGCTTTTACTTGTTCTGGCTTTTCTATCCTTATTCCTATAAAGCCCAAAGATTTAGCGTATTCGGCATAATTAAAATCTGGTAATTCTTGCGACTCTTTAAATTTAGGTTCGCCTTGCATCAGGCGTTGTTCCCAAGTAACAAAATTTAAATCGCGGTTATTCAGCACCAGTACAATCAAGCGCGGATCCTCCCACTGTCGCCAGTATTTTTGTACCGTCAGCAATTCGCTGTTGCCTAACATTTGCATTGCCCCGTCGCCGATAAAAGCTAAGGCCAAACGGTTGGGGTAAGCAAATTTGGCGGCAATGGCGTAGGGAAGGGCGCACCCCATGGTTGCCAAAGTGCCCGATACCGAAAATTGCATACCTTGCCGAATGCGCAGGTGCTGGGCGGTCCAGCTGGAAGAAGAACCAGAGTCGGAGGCCAGGAGGCAATCAGAAGGCAGCAGCGGCGAAAGTTCTTCGAACACTAACCGGGGATTCAAAAATTTTACTTTTTGATGCGCCATTTCGGTAACTTGTTGCCACCAGTTTTTTACTTGCTTTTGAATATTTTCTTGCCAACTTCGTTCAGTTTTTCGCTGCAGCAATGGAATAAGTTCCCGCAAGGTTTCGGCGCTATCGCCGGTTAAACTTATTTCCATGGGATAACGGATACTTTGCATGCGACCATCCAGTTCTATTTGTACCCCACGGGCCTGGCCTTCGGGTGGTAAAAATTCAGCGTACGGGAAACTGGAACCAACCATTAATAAGGTATCGCAGTTTTCCATCATTTGGTGCGAAGCCGTAGAACCAAAATAACCAATGTGGCCGGTAACATAAGGCAAATCGTCGGGTAGAGCGGCTTTACCCAAAAAGGCTTTAGCAACACCAGCCCCTAATATATCGGCTACCGTTTTAATTTCTTCGGTGGCATGCAATGCGCCGGCCCCTACCAACATAGCCACTTTTTTACCCGCATTTAATATAGTAGCGGCTTTTTCCAAATCACTTGGGTGCGGAATTACGCGCGGAGCCGCAAAACCAAGCCCAGAATGAATGGTTTGTTCTTCGTGCGGCGGATCCTGGGCGTCTTCAGTTTGTAAATCATTCGGGATAATGATGCAGGTAACGGTGCGTTGCGAAATAGCAATCCGGAATGCCCGGTCAATTAGATGACGGATTTGGGCCGGATCGGTAGCCATTTGAATATATTCGCTGGCTACATCTTTATACAAAGATAATAAATCTATTTCCTGCTGGCTGTTGCCGCCTAAAGCTTTGCGCGCTTTTTGGCCCACCAAGGCTACTACTGGTTGGTGGTCGAGTTTGGCATCGTACAGTCCGTTTAACAAATGAATAGCCCCGGGGCCGGAGGTTGCCAGGCACACGCCCACTTGCTTCGTATATTTGGCGTGGGCACACGCCATTAAAGAAGCTGCTTCTTCGTGTCGAACCTGTACAAACTCAATTTGATTATCAGCCCGGTTTAAGGCACCCATTATGCCGTTAATCCCGTCGCCAGGATACCCGAAAATCCGGTTTACTCCCCACGCATTTAAGCGCTTTACTATATAGTCACTTACGTTTTCTTTCATGCTGGTAAAATATTGCTGAAGTAGTTAAAACGTAATTAGACCAACAGGGTAATAGTTAAAGCTGGTTTTTTTAATGGTTATACCATTCCGGGCTACGTGGGCAGATAGAAAGAAGCAGTTTATATATGCAAAAACCTCCGGCTAAGGAGGTTTTTGCATATATTAATTTTTTTCAGGGCTTAATGAAATAGCTCTATAGCCTAGCCGAATTAATGGTGATGTCCGCCTTCGCCGTGCACGTGGCCGTGAGAAATTTCTTCGGCGGTTGCTTCGCGTACCGAAATAACCTGACCATCAAAAAACATTTTCATACCGGCTAAAGGATGGTTAAAATCCATAATAACTTCGGTTTCGCCAATTTGCATTACCCGGCCTTGCATGTGGTTACCCTCATTATCGGCCATTGGTATGTAATTCCCTTCCTGCAGCATTTCATCATCAATCTTGCCATCTATCTCAAATACATTTTTAGGAATTGGTACCAGGTTTTGCTCATCGTACTCGCCGTAACCTTCTTCGGCCTCCAGGGAAAAAGAAAAAGCTTCGCCTTCTTCTTTGCCGGCTAAAAGTTCTTCAAATTTTTCGGGTAACCCACTCACACCATATAAAAAAACCATTGGGTGGTCACTATCGGCGGTTTCTACGAGGGTTTGTTCCCCATTTTCGTCCAGAACTTTTAGCTCGTAGGTGAGCGAAACCACTTTGTTTTGGCTGATTGCTGTCATATTTATTTTGTTTTAGGTTGTGAGCCAACAGGCTTTAAAGCCGGTAATACGTACAAATTACCCGGATCTAGTTAAAAAAGTTTTAAAAAGCTGGTAAATCTAAAAACTTTATCTGGTTTAAAAAGGATTGTTTCGGGTTAAATTATTTACTAGTTACCTTTAAATACGCTTCCCCGATAAATAGCAAACGGCAGATAATGGCCCTATTAAGCTAATTATCTGCCGTTTGATAAAGGTATTTTATGAAATATTGAGGACTTCCATAAGTTCCCAGGCGCTCCGGTAAGCATTAATACTTTCGGTATAAGCCAGAAAGTCCAGGTAAAACGGATGTTGGGTTAAGGTAGCACTATCGCCAATAACCACTAGCTTTTTCCGGGCGCGGGTCATGGCTACGTTCATGCGCCGGATATCGCTTAAAAAACCAATATCACCGGCATCGTTGCTGCGCACCATACTGATATAAATAATATCCCTTTCCTGACCCTGAAAACTATCTACGGTGCCTACACTCAAAAGCCTTTTGTTTTGCAAATCGTGCAACCAGGGGTTATGTTCTACTTCGTCTTTCAGGTAATTTATCTGTGCCCGATACGGCGAAATAATGCCTACTTTAAGCGGCCTCTCGTTTTCCGGTGAATATTCTTTAAGCAGGTGTTGCAAATGACGAAGTAAAAGATCGGCTTCTTCCGGGTTAGCGGTACTGGCGCCTTCGGCAAAAGATTTTTCGGTGTAACCACAACCGGCAGTGTCTACAAATTCAACGGCTAACTCCGGCGGGAAAACCGGGTTGAAGGCATTTAAATCGGTATTTACCACACTGGCATGGGCCTCTAACTGGCCATTATAAAATTGCTGATTAGAGAACTGCATAATGTGGTGGTGCATGCGGTATTGTGTGCGCAGCATAACGGCTACCTGGGGTTGGCGCTGAATACATTTCTCGAATAGCGTAACTTCTAAACCGCCTTTTTCTGCAACCAATGATTTTACGGTGGGTGGCAACTGGCAATGGTCGCCGGCCAGTACTACCCGGTTAGCGCGGGTTATAGGAATCCAGCAGGCGGGTTCCAGGGCTTGCGCCGCTTCGTCAATAAAAACGGTATCGTAAGTCAGATGCCGGATTACCCGGTTAGCCGAACCCACCAAAGTGCACGTAATTACCTGCACCCGATCGAGTAAATCATCGGTAATATAATGCTCTACTAAATCTGCTTCGGCCAGCAAGGCCCGACTTTGCTCTTTAAACATACGCCGTTGTTCCCGTTCTTCCGGTCCAAACTTGCGTTTGTATTGCCCAGCCATCGATTTATATTCTTCGGCATTTTTACGCAATTCTTTTACCTCTTTGTACGATTTGTGCTCCATAATCTGGGCATCGAGGGTGTGGTGCAGCAAAATATCCGATACCCGCGAAGGATTACCAATCCGGATTACGTTTACGCCCTGCGCCGCTAATTTTTCGGTGAGTAAATCTACGGCCGTGTTACTGGGGGCACAAACCAGTAAGCGCCGCTCGCGCTGCAAAGTGCGTAAAATGGCTTGTACCAGGGTAGTAGTTTTACCCGTGCCCGGCGGACCGTGAATAATGGCTACATCTTTGGCCGATTGAATATTTTTTATGGCCTCATTCTGTGATTCGTTTAATTCCGGAATAGGCTCAAATTTTGCCGACGGATAAAAAACCGCGGGTTGGGCACCATATAAAATATTACGTAATTGCTCCAGGCGGTTCTCAGAAGCTTCAGTTACCTTGCGCATGGCAATTTCAATTTCGCGGTAACTCATTTCGTCAAAAGTCAGGTCTATGCCTAATTTGCCGTCGTCTATCCAGTCGGGTAGGTCTTCTTTGGTAGTAGCCAGCGTCAGTTTGTTGCGTTTCAGGGTCATAATCACCCCGTTTAGCTGTTGCGAGTCGTGGCCCTGACTACCTTGGGCGTTACTGAAAATGGCCGCGCCTTTACCGGTTTGGAACAGGTGTAATTGGTCGCGGCTGCCGGTACGCTCTATTTCTACTACTACTTTGTTGCCAAAGCCAATTTCGGTTTTGGTAATGGTAACAGGGTACCAGCACAAGCCGTTTTGTTTCCGTTCCTGAATGGTGCTGCGGGTACTTTTTAATTTATATTGGGCCAGGTCTTCTTCCTGCTCCAGTTTTAAAAGTTTACTTACTTTATTTAATTCGTCTTGTATTTCTAACATGAAAATCCTCTATGCCGGTGCAAGGTATACAATATTCCTGCTTTACCGCTTTTCTAATAATAAGGCTAGCATTGTATAAGGTTACACACACCAAAAAAGTTTCAGTAAATCAGGTATTATCTTTTAAAATAGTTGGTAAATGGCCATTGGGTATTTAGTTTAAATTACCGCTTTTTTGCCGGGCGTTTACCCCGGCCACTAAACGTGTAAACTACCAACCCCAAGAAGGCAACCACACCAATAGCCAAGATTTTTTGTAAATCCAGGTTCTTTTCCCGGGCTTCCTGAAGTTTTTCTTCCATTAAGTTTACTTGTCGCTGCTTTACTTTCTGCCGGTTTTCTAAATTTTGCAGTTGCCGTTTCAAGTCGTAAAAGTTATCGTTGGCTACCCGATTATCATCTACCACCTGGGTTTCTATTTTCTTTTTCTCCACAGTTATTTCGGCCTGTTTTTGCAAGTGCGACAGATTGATGGTGTTTATCTCGTTAATAATTTCTGAGTCTTTATTGATGATATTTTTTAACGCATCAATTATATGTAATAAATCTTTTTTAGATTTTTTACCCCAGAAGTTGCTGTTTTGCGCATTGTAGTACTCGTATTCTTTAATAATCTGTTGGCGCTCTTTCATTAAACGGTTCAGGTTTTCGGTTTGGCCAAAACTGAAGAAGTGGAAGCAGGAAAGAAATAAGAAGACGAGAATAAATTTGTACATGGTAAGCAGATAATATTTTTTTTAATATGCCGGCAACTAACTTAAAAAGGCAAGTATGTTTTAAACGTTAAAAATAGTTTTTTTTAGATTAGCAGCCTTTTGTTTTTTGTTGGCTTGCTTTACCGGGCCTATAATATTAATCTTTTTCAGTAAAGCTATAGCTTTGTTAATAAGCAAATAAACAAAACAGACCCGTTTAACATGATAGGTTACCGGAACCAGAATAATTTATTTAGATTAAATTTCGGTATTTTAATGCCGGATTGTTCTTATTTTTGAAATCCTTAAAGCAGAAGTTATGCAGCAATACCAAGACCTGCTCCGGCATATATTGACCCACGGAGCCCAAAAAGAAGACCGTACCGGCACCGGCACGCTAAGCGTTTTTGGATACCAGATGCGGTTTAACTTAGCGGCCGGTTTTCCGTTGGTTACTACCAAAAAGGTTCACCTTAAATCTATTATACACGAACTGCTGTGGTTTTTACAGGGCGAAACAAATATCCGGTATTTAAAGGAAAACGGGGTTAGTATCTGGGATGAGTGGGCCGATGAAAATGGCAATTTGGGTCCGGTATACGGCTCACAGTGGCGGAACTGGCCCACGCCCGACGGGGGCCACATTGATCAGATTGCGCAGGTGGTTCATCAGTTGCAGCACAACCCCGATTCGCGCCGTATTATTGTGAGTGCCTGGAACGTAGCTGAAATAAACCAAATGAAGCTGCCGCCTTGCCACGCTTTTTTCCAGTTTTACGTAGCCGACGGTAAATTATCTTGTCAGTTGTATCAGCGCAGCGCCGATGTTTTTTTGGGGGTGCCATTTAATATTGCGTCTTATGCCTTATTAACCTTAATGATGGCGCAGGTTTGCGGATTAGAACCCGGCGAATTTATCTGGACTGGCGGCGACACGCATTTGTACCTGAACCACCTGGAGCAAACGCAACTGCAATTAACGCGCGAGCCCCGGCCTTTGCCGCAAATGCGGTTGAACCCGGAAGTAAAATCGATTTTTGGGTTTAAATACGAAGATTTTAAACTGGAAAATTACGACCCGCACCCAGCCATAAAAGCACCGGTAGCGGTATAGCCGGTTAAATGGAGGAAGTAAACGTTAGCCAGTGGGGCGTAAAGCCGGGTAATTCTCCCTCCGAGAATACCCGCCTGTTTACCCTTCATTTTAATAAAATTTTTACTAAATCTACTGATTTACATCCCAGCGCAATTGTATTTGGAGCCGGCAACTTTGATTTTGATATATTAGAGGTAGGTATAAACCAGAAAATAACCAATGGTTTACACTTGAAAGGAGCCGGCATTGGTAAAACTATTTTTGGCTTTTCCGGAAACGAACATACTTTTATTTACCTGCACCACTTAACTAATTTTTATATTTCAGATTTTTCGGTTAACGGCGCTAAAGCCAAATTCGAGGGAGGTTTATGGGTAAGAGAAGGTTGCCACCAGGGCTTGGTAGAGCGAGTAGAGGTTTACGATGCCCATGATGTATCGTGCGTGGTTTCAGGTCCGGATACTTCACATATTACCGTAAGAGACTGTACCGTTTATCACCAGCGTAATTTCACCGGCAATTCCAAAGCCATGTTTCTGGCCGGTGATGCCGCCGAATACGTGACTTTTCAGAATTGCCATACCTTTAGCCACAACAAGGCAAAAACGCAGTTTTCCATTGCTGATCATTTCGATACAGATAATGCCAAATACGTAAATTATTTTAATTGTACGGCTAACGGCGAAGGCTCCCAAGCCGGCGTTGGATTCTGGAACGAAGGAGAGGGTGATGATATAAAAGCCATTTCTAATTATTACGGTTGTACGGCTTACAAAACACATGGCGGTTTAGCTACTTCTGAAAACGCTATTGCCAAGGCTTACGGCATGAATTTTATTCAGTGTAGTGCCTTTGGCTGGACGGTCTGGTCGAAAGGAGCGCACCCGTTAAGTTCTTTGCACCTGGATGGTGCTCATTTTAAAGGTTGCGGCAGTACTGTAACGAATAACCGATTGGGCGGCATTCACATAGAAGCCAATGCCTCTATTACCAACTGTGTTTTTGAAGATACCCCACCCGGTTGTTTTAATATTTCTTTTTATAAGTTTGGTAAACCCCTTTCACCCGAAACCTATACCTATATAAATAATTGTGTATTTGACAAAGGAGTTCAGGTAATTTGCCCTTTTCCTGAGGACGGGCCAGCAGTTCGCTATTTAAATATTCAAAATTCCATCTTTAAGGCGGGTACCCATTTTGCAGCTTATCCCAACCCTTCTTATTACCGGATACTAATTTCCGGTTGTACTTTCTTTGGAACTGGTTTAGTATTGGTAAATGTAGATAAAATTAAAATTTTGGCTAATACTTTTACGAGTGTACCGGAAGAAGGCCTAAATCCCATTAAAACGAATGGTGTAGTGAGCGGCATCATTCAGGATAATTTATTTTCCGGTTATCAAGATGGTTTTTTGGTTTTAAATACCGTTTCTGCCGACAATCGTTTGAATATTTATTTTAATGACTTTGAATAAGTAGCCTTACGACTTTAATAGAAAAGATCTTTTCTATTAAAGTCGTAATGCTACAGGACTCAGTAAATTCTGTAGTATTATAACTGTGATAGAGTATTACTTTTATAGTTTAAAATCTGCAAACATTATTGCAGTTTAAAAATACCTCTACTTTTCTAAAGCATCCCACAAAACTTCTAGCGTATGTAAAGCTTTGCGGCCGGTGCCGTCTTTAATCTGGTGCCGGCAACTGGTACCAGGCGCGGCAATAATTACTTCTTCGGGCGTTTTCCGGATAGTGGGGAACAGTACCAGTTCACCTACCTGCATCGATACTTCGTAATGTTCGGTTTCGTAGCCAAAAGAGCCCGCCATACCGCAACAGCCCGACGGAATAATATCGATGGTGTAATTAGCCGGAAGCGTAAGCATTTTTTGCGTGTGCACCAACGACGACAATGCTTTCTGGTGGCAATGACCGTGCAGTTTAATGTGGCGTTTCTCGGTGGTAAAAGCACTTGGCTCTATATTCCCTTTAAAGCGTTCCATGGCGATAAACTCATCGAAGAGCCAACTGTTGGCGGCAATTTGTTTTGCAGCCGGTAATTGGTCGTCGTTTACCAGGTCTAAATATTCGTCCCGTAAAGTCAGAATGGCCGATGGTTCTATGCCGATAAGAGGCGCATCGCCGTTTACCTGGTCTTTTAACAATGCTACATTGCGTTGGGCTAATTTTTTGGCATCCCGCACCATACCTTTAGAAAGCAAAGTACGGCCACTTTCTTCGTGTTGTGGCAAGCGCACCTCATAACCCAATCTTTCCAGCAGCAGCACGGCTTTAATGCCAATATCGGTATCGTTAAAATTAGTAAACTCATCGCAAAATAAATTTACCACGCCTTTGGTGGGCACTGCTGTTTTGGTTTGTTTCTGATGCTTTTTAAACCAACTCCGCAATGTGGTTTTCTGTAGCAGCGGAATAGAGCGTTGTGGGGCAAAGCCCATTACTTTTTTGGCTATGCCGGCGGTAAAATCCGTCCGGAATAAATAGTTGTATACGCCCGGCGCTAAAGCCGCCAAATTATTCGCGTTGGTAAAATTGGCTACCAGGCGGGTCCGGAAAGGAACGCCGTTGGCATCGTAGTAGTGCTGCAGGAACTCAGCTTTTAGTTTGGCTACATCTACATTCGACGGGCATTCGGATTTGCAGCCTTTGCAGCTTAAGCACAAGTCCATCGCATCCATAATTTCTTTATGGTCGAAGCGATTGGTTTTGGGAGAACGGGTTAAAAATTCGCGGAGCATGTTGGCGCGCCCGCGGGTAGTATCTTTTTCGTTGCGCGTAACCATGTAGCTGGGGCACATGGTACCGCCGGTTAAATGGGTTTTGCGGCAATCGCCGGAGCCGTTGCAAAGTTCGGCGGCCCGTAAAATACCTTGTTCCTGCCGGAATTTAAAAGCCGTATCGAACGCCGGCGTTTCCTGGCCCGGTTCGTAACGCAGGTACGTGTGCATGGCCGGGGTTTGCACAATTTTACCCGGATTAAAAATATTGTCGGGATCCCAGGTGCGCTTAATTTCTTCCAGCAACTGGTAATTTTTTTCGCCGATCATCCATGGAATAAATTCGCCCCGCAAACGGCCATCGCCGTGCTCGCCGCTAAGTGAGCCCCGGTACTTTTTTACCAGCCGGGCAATTTCTTCGGCAATGGTCCGGAATAATTTATTCCCTTCGGCGGTTTTTAAATTGATGATGGGGCGGAGGTGCAATTCCCCGGAGCCAGCGTGTGCGTAGTGCACACAATATAAATCGTGTTGCTTTAAAATTAAATTAAACTCCGCGATAAAATCCGGCAAATCCTGTACGTCTACGGCGGTGTCCTCAATTACGGCCACAGGTTTCGCATCGCCCGGAATATTCGATAGCAAACCTAAACCGGCTTTGCGTAAGGTCCATACTTTTTTGGTATCGGGGCCGGTTACCAGTGGAAAATGGTAGCCCAAACCGGCGGCCTGCAACGCCGTTTGTAAGGCGGCGGCATCGGTTTGTACTTCGGCTAAAGTCTGGCGGGCCATTTCTACGACCAGAATAGCGCCCGGATCGCCTTGCACAAAAAAGCGGTTTTGCCGTTGTTCAATATTTACTTTGGTACATTCCAGTACGTAGTGATCCATGAGTTCGCAGGCGCTGGGGTTGTGCTGCAAAGCAATTAAATTGGCCCGCAAAGCTTCGTCTACGGTATTGGTGTGCACGCACAATAAGCCAATTTCTTTCGGCGGCAATGGTACTACGTTTAATTTAATTTCCGTCAGAAAAGCCAACGTACCTTCGGAGCCGGAAATTAATTTACAAAAGTTAAAATCTTCGGTTTTGGGCGTAAACGGATTGGTTTCCAGTAATAAATCTACGGCGTAACCGGTGTTCCGGCGCTCTACCGTTTTTTTGGGGAATTCCTGCCGTATTTCGGTTTGCGTACCGGGGTGCGACAACATGGCTTTGATGCCTTGGTACAAACGCGTTTCTAAATCAGAGGCGGTACCTTCGCCCTGGCATTTGGCCTGAAACTGCGCAGGCGTTAAACTTTTAAACTCCGTTTCGGAGCCATCACTTAATATAGCTTTAACCGATAATACGTGTTCGCGCGTACTCCTATATATAATAGAGTTGGAACCGCAGGAATTATTGCCCACCATGCCACCAATCATGGCCCGGTTGGCCGTAGAGGTTTCGGGGCCAAAATACAAACCATAAGGTTTTAAAAAATAATTTAACTCATCCCGAATGACGCCCGGTTGTACCCGCACCCAACCTTCAGCCTCGTTAAGTTCCAGAATTTGGGTAAAAGTACGCGAAACGTCTACCACAATGCCATTGCCAACTACCTGACCGGCCAGAGAGGTACCGGCTGTACGTGGTATTAACGAGGTTTTGTTTTGGCGGGCAAAGGCGATTAATTTTTTTATATCACTAATATTCTTGGGAAAAGCCACAGCCAAAGGCATTTCGCGGTACGCCGAAGCATCGGTGGCATAAAGGGTGCGCATGGTGCTATCGGTGTGGAATTCGCCTTCGAGGGTAGCGGCTAAATCATGTAGTAATTCAGGATTCATGTTTTGTAAGCAATATTAAAAAAGGCCGTTGCGGGTAAATACCGGGTAGGTGCCAAAGCCTTTGGAAAACGGAATTATAAAAGTAATTATTAGACCTTCAATTAACCGGTTAAATTTTTATAACAAATTTAATCTATCGGTTTAAAACAAAGATAAGTAAAGGTAAATCTTGTTTTGCCTTTGCCGGTAATAACGTTGTAAAGAAAGAATATTTTATTTAGAAATTAATCTTTTAAGGAACAGCCAAAATCAAAATAAATTTAGCTTGCCCGCAATTTACCGGGAAAGAGGGTTAGTGGGGCAATAAATCCTGAATAGCCGTAATAAGCGGGTGCCCGGTGGCATATGGCCGACCATTAATTTCCTGAAGAAAACGTAAGCCCGTTACGTTTGAGGTAAATATTACTTCGGCGGAGTTTAAATCGGTGGGTTTAAAAAAGCCTTCCTGCACCGGCATATTTAGCTGTTGGGCAATTCGTAAAATATTCAAACGCATAATGCCGGCAATACAGCCGGTTTCTAAAGTCGGGGTAAATAACTGGTTATCTTTTACCCAAAAAATATTCGCCACTGAACTTTCCGACACATTACCTTTTTCATCGAGCAAAATAATTTCGTCGAGGAAGGCCTTTTTTTTGGCGATACCTGCCTGCACATAATGCAAGGCATACGGCCCTTTAAAAAAAGAAAGCGGCGTAAGGCGGTTCGGGATGTCGTGGTAAAAGCCTGCTTTTTGTATAATGGCCGGATAAGCATTTTGCGGCTGCACTGTAATTAATATTTCGGCCTCGTCAGTTTCCGGGGTAAACAAGCCACCGGATTTTCGCCAGATATTTATTTTTATCCGGATGGTTTCAGCCGTAATATTATTTTGGGACGCTAAATTTAGGATTGCTTTTTCTAAAACGTCAGCCGCTAATAATTGCGGCAACGCTTTTAACCCCAGCGCCTGCATGGCCCGGCGCATCCGGTCGAGATGGTCGGTCAGGAATTGGATTTTCTTTTTGCGGATAATTAAGGTATCGAAAAAGCCATCGTTGTACTGAAAGCCCCGGTTGTTGGGGCCAAGATTAAATTCTTTTTCCGAGATTAAAGTAAAGTTATATAGCAGTTGCACTTTCTTCGGCCTCTGGCCATTTTTAATATTTTTGTTTTTTTACTCCAGCGGCAGAGGAAGAAATCAGGCCAATAGCTGCATTGGATAGCCCTTGTGCCAAATTTTCTATCAGAATATATTTCTGAATCTCTAGCTGATGTAAAGAATGGCCGGAATCTTTTTTACTGAGCAAATCTTTTATAACATACTTGGCTAAGGCACGCTTTGGTATGCTTTAAATGTTATCTAAAATTTTATGACATTGCCCATAAAGTAAATATTAAATTATTGAACATATGTTTAGGTGGTTCTATGAGCATGCTTGTTCTCTGCCTCTGAAACTTTATTCTAAACCTATCGCTCGAGTATACCGACGTAATTTCTTCTACTTGCTGTGCTGAAATTTCAAACTTTAAATTTTCATTGTCTAATTCTAAAAAATTACCTGAATAAGGTAGTAATCTAAACTGGTCTACTTTATAATCATATTCATTCATGTTAAGAATCAAAGTAACTTTATTAGTTTCACCAACTTCAACAAAAGTGTTTCCTATAAGATAAAGTGCAATTGCGCTAGCTAAACCGGATAGAAGTGGTAAAATACTGCCTAATAGTAAATAAGTTAATATACAATCTAAAAGAGTGAACTGAGCAATTTCTGAAATGTAATTTCCAATAAAGATAAACATCCAGATTAAAGTAAATAATACCATTGAGCCATTAACAGCTTTATAGTATAATTTTCTTTTTTCATCTATTATCTCTACTATCATTTCCTTTAGATTATGGTTAACTTAACTATATCTTCTTAAGAATATATATCTACTGCAAACTTCCTCATAATATTATACATTAAATAGACAGGCATTACAAAAATTTTACTCGGCCGTATAGATTGGAAGATAAATCGTAACTAACCCAAATATTCGCCCGGTTAGAAGTCGTGAAATTAGGCAAGTTAATAAATTTACTTATCAAAGGCAGGTATAATTCCCAGCAATATTTTCGGTCTATCAGGGAACAGGATAGGCCGAGGAGAATTAAAACCCACTACTTATAACGTAAAATGTACCACATAAAACCTAAAATCTTACAACAACTGGTATTTTTTCCCGGGTAAAGCTTTAATAACACCTTTAAATTCCAGGCCTAACAGGAGGGAGGCAACTTGGCTAATGGCTACCCGGGCTTTCCAGCAAATATTGTCAATGACTTCTTCGTTGGTTTCCTGCAGCACCTGAATAATGCGGTATTCTTCCGGCGAAAAATCACTTTCGGGGTATTTATTTTGAGAGAATAAAGAAAGACTGCGCCCCACGCCCATGTTTTCCAAATCCCAGTTCAGGAGTTCTTCTAAATCGCGGAGGTTTGTGTACATGGCTGCTTTGTTCGTTTTAATGAGCATATTGCAACCTTCCGAAACCGGTGCATTAATATTGCCCGGCACGGCCATTACATCTTTATTATAGCTGTGCGCAATGTCGGCGGTAATCAGGGCCCCGCCTTTTATGGCGGCTTCCACTACAATGGTGGCATCGGCTAAACCGGCAATAATCCGGTTGCGGGCCGGAAAACGGGGTGCATCGGGTTTGGTGCCAAACGGATTTTCGGTGAGCAAGCCACCGTTTTGTATCATTTTTTCGGCTATTTTCCGGTGCACCGCCGGATAAATAATATCTAAACCGCTGGCCATTACGCCCACAGTTGGTAAGTTGGCCTGTATAGCCGCCCGGTGAGCCGTTATATCTATGCCGTAAGCAAGTCCGCTTAATATTAATACATTGTGCTTGGCCAGGTCCTGTACAATTTTTTCGGTTACTTCTTTGCCGTACGGGGTACATTGGCGGGTACCCACTATACTTATTATTTTGGCATGATTTAAATTGGCCGTACCCCGGTAGTAAAGCAGCGGAGGAGCATCGGCAATTTGTTTTAAACGAGTAGGAAAATCGGGCTGGGTATAAAACAGGATTTGGGCTTCTTCTTTTTCGGCTTGTTTCAGAATGGCCTCGGCCTGGGTTAAATAATTTTTACTTATAATATTTTTTACGTGGGTTTGCCCAATACCCGGAATTTTAAGGAGTTTGCCGGGTGGCGTAGAAAATACCTGTTGCGCCGAACCACAATAGCTTACCAGATGGCGGGTAAGGGTACCGCCAATGCCCGGCAATAAATTAATCGCCACCTCGTAAAGCCGCGACTCCTTACCCATGCCGTAACTTTAATAAATAAAAATTTATAACTGAATAGCTCAGGTCTGGCCGCATAAACCTAATTATTTTTGGTTTGTGCCTAAACCATACGCAAATATCCTTCCGAAAGATACTTTCCTTTAGTCTAACTGGTTTTTAATGCTGATCAAAAAATTACGTACTTTCTCCAGCGACTGAATTACTTCAAATTTATCTTTGGTTTGGGGGCCTTTGTTTTTAAGAACTTCACGCGCACCCTGAATGGTAAAACCACGCTCTTTTACCAGGTGGTACACAATGCGCAGGTTTTCAATATCTTTGGGCGTAAATAAACGATTGCCTTTTTTGCTCTTTTTAGGCTTAAGCACTTCAAATTCTGTTTCCCAGAACCTAATCAAAGACGGCGCTACGTCAAACATGGCGGCCACTTCTCCAATACTATAATACTGTTTCTCTATTTCTCGTTCTTTAAAAGGCATACTGGCAGATTAACTATTTAGCGATGCCGGCAAATTTTTCGGACCGGCAGGCATTTAATTTAAACAGATATTACAGTTTATTTTAAAATATGCTACTTTTGCCCTTAGTCCGAAAACGGGCAACCTTTACATTAAATAAAATACAATAATTCGCTAATTTTTTAAGATTTCCAAAGAAGCCGATTTTGTATTTTAAAGATAGAAAAGTATTTATGACTGCAGCAGACATACGGCAAAAATTTTTAGACTTTTTCGCTTCCAAAGGCCACCATGTTGTGCCTTCGGCACCCATTGTGGTAAAAGACGACCCGACCCTGATGTTTACCAACGCGGGTATGAACCAGTTTAAGGATTATTTTTTGGGTAACAAACCCGCCCCGTATGCCCGCGTAGCCGACACGCAAAAATGTTTACGCGTATCGGGTAAGCACAACGACTTAGAGGAGGTTGGTTACGATACCTACCACCACACCATGTTCGAGATGTTGGGCAACTGGTCGTTTGGCGATTATTTTAAACAAGATGCCCTGGATTGGGCTTGGGAATTGCTTACCAAAGTGTACGGCTTACCCCAAGATAGACTGTACGTGAGTGTTTTTGGCGGCGACGAAAAAGATAATTTACCTCCCGACGAAGATGCCTTTAACATCTGGAAAAAAATATTAGGCGGCAAAGACCGCATTCTGTTTGGTTCTAAGAAAGATAATTTCTGGGAAATGGGCGATACCGGCCCGTGCGGCCCTTGCTCCGAAATTCACATTGATTTACGCTCCGAAGAAGAAATTGCCCAAAAATCGGGTTACGAGTTGGTAAACAACGACCACCCGCAGGTAGTGGAAATCTGGAACAATGTATTTATGGAGTTTAACCGCCTGGCCGACGGCTCTTTGGTAAAGCTGCCGGCCCAGCACGTAGATACCGGTATGGGTTTCGAGCGGTTGTGCATGGCCATCCAGCAAAAAAGATCGAACTACGATACCGATGTGTTTCAGCCGCTGATCCAGTTTATTTCCGCTGAAGCCGGTTATACCTACGGCACCGACGAAAAGAAAGACATTGCCACCCGCGTATTAGCCGACCACATTCGGGCCATTGCTTTTACCATTGCCGATGGCCAGTTGCCTTCTAACAACAAAGCCGGTTACGTAATCCGGCGCATATTGCGGCGGGCGGTGCGTTATGCGTTTACTTTCCTTAACTTTAAAAAGACTTTTTTACATAAATTGGTACCAGTTTTAGCTGACCAGTTACAAACCGTTTTCCCGGAACTCAAAGCCCAGCAAAACTTTGTGGTGCGGGTAATTGAAGAAGAAGAACTAAGCTTTTTGCGGACATTAGAGAATGGCTTAAAACGGCTGGATAATTTAGAAGAAGAATATAAATTATTTTCTAAAAACGATCCTTGGGATGACTTTCCAGAAGATGGAGTTGCAGGAAATTCTGAGTATGCAGTTTGGATGAATCGGCAAAATCGTTATAGAACAATTTCAGGTAAAACTGCTTTTGAATTATATGATACCTTTGGTTTTCCTATTGACTTAACCGCTTTAATTGCGAAAGAAAAAGGAATGCTTTTAGATGAAGAAGGCTTTAAGCTGGAAATGCAGGAGCAAAAAAAACGGTCGCGGCAGGCAGCGCAAGCCGAGCAAAGTGATTGGGTAATTCTGAACGACGAAGCCGAAACTACTTTTATTGGTTACGACCAGGTTACCGCCAGCGCCCAGATTATTAAGTACCGGCAGGTAAAAACCAAAAATAAAACCGAGTACCACCTGGTACTGGACCAAACGCCTTTTTACGCCGAGAGCGGCGGTCAGGTAGGCGACACCGGCTTTTTAGAATCGACTTTAAGCCAGGTGCGCGTACTGGATACCCGGAAAGAAAACGACCTGATTATTCATATCACCTACGATTTGCCCGAAGATGTGGCGGCAACTTTTACCTGTAAGGTAGATACTGCCCGCCGCGCTTTAATCCAGAAAAACCACTCGGCTACGCACTTGCTGCACGCCGCTTTAAAGCAAGTACTGGGCGAGCACGTAAACCAGAAGGGTTCTTTGGTAAACGAAAAATTATTACGTTTCGACTTTTCGCATTTTACCAAAGTAACCGACGACCAGTTGCGCGAGGTAGAAAATATTGTGAACGAGCATATCCGGAAAAATATTCCTTTAAACGAACAGCGCCACGTACCCATTGCCGAAGCCAAAGCTATGGGCGCCATGGCTTTGTTCGGCGAAAAGTACGGCGACTTGGTGCGGGTAATTACCTTTGATAAAGATTTTTCGGTGGAGCTTTGCGGCGGTATTCACGTATCCAACACCGGCGAAATAGGATTTTTTAAAATAGTATCGGAGAGCTCGGTAGCTGCCGGGGTGCGCCGCATCGAGGCCTTAACCGCTATTTCGGCCGAAGAATACGTGCAGGAGCAATTGCAGCAACTGGCCGCCGTAAAAGAACTGGTAGGTCAGCAAGGCAACCTAAACAAGAATATTGAACGCCTGCTCGAAGAAAACAGCCAGTTAAAAAAACAATTGGAAAGCTTTGAATTAAAAGGGCTCACTACGCAAAAGAACAGCCTGATTAATAATGCCCGGAAAATAAATGACCTTACTTTAATTGCGGCCAAAGCCGAAGTAAGCACTGCAGATTACCTGAAAAAACTAGCCTTTGATATCCGGAATGCCATTCCGGAAAATTTGGTTTTGGTTTTAACCGCCGAAATTGACAGCAAACCCCAGTTAGCGGTAATGTTATCGGATAATTTAGCTGCCGGCGGTAGTTTAAACGCAGTAGCCTTGGTTAAAGAACTGGCTAAAGAAATAAAAGGCGGCGGCGGCGGGCAACCGTTTTACGCTACAGCGGGCGGTAAAGATGTGGCGGGCTTAGGCGCTATTCCGGTCAAAGCCGAAGAATTAATAGCCAAAGCAGTTAGCGTTTAAAAATATATTATTGTTGTCGGGATATACTTGCTCCTTTAAAAAATATCCCGGCGGCCAAAACAGAAAAGCAAAAGCCACATAAGGCTATTTAAATTAACATAAATTATCCCCCCATGGATAAAGAAATTTTAGACAAATACCAACCCATTATTGGTTTAGAAGTACACGCGCAGTTACTTACCAACAGTAAAGCCTTTGCCGCCGATACTACGGAATATGGTTCTTTGCCTAACACCAATATCAGCGCCATTACTTTGGGGCATCCGGGTACTTTGCCGCGGCTAAACAAACAAGCGGTAGATTATGCCATAAAAATGGGATTGGCCACCAATTGCCAGATTACGCGCCAGAATATTTTTGCCCGGAAAAATTATTTCTATCCCGATCTACCAAAAGGTTATCAGATTACGCAGGATAAAACCCCGATTTGCCAAAAAGGCCACGTAGATATTTTACTGGCCGATGATACCGAGAAGCAAATTGGTATTACCCGCATTCACATGGAAGAAGATGCCGGTAAATCGATGCACCTGGCTGGCGAAACCGAAACTTTGGTAGATTTTAACCGGGCGGGCGTACCTTTAATTGAGATTGTATCGGAGCCGGATATTCACAATTCGGATGAGGCTTATGCTTACTTGGTAGAAATTAAAAAGCTGGTGCGCTACCTTGATATTTGCGACGGCAACATGGAAGAAGGCTCTCTGCGCTGCGATGCCAACGTATCGGTAATGCTGAAAGGTGCCGATAAATTTGGCACCAAGGTAGAGGTAAAAAACATGAACTCTTTCCGGAATGTGCAGCGCGCTATTGACCACGAAATTGAGCGGCAGATTGCCATGCTCGAAGCCGGTGAAATTATTGAGTCGGAAACCCGGGGTTTTGATGCGAATACCGGCCTTACCTCCGGTCAGCGCTCAAAAGAATCGATGAACGATTACCGGTATTTTCCGGAGCCAGACTTAACACCGCTGGTAATTTCGGATGAGTGGCTAAACCGCATCCAAAGCCAGATGCCCAGCTTGCCGCACGAGTTGTACGCCCGGTTTACGAAAGAATTTGGTTTACCCGAGTACGATGCCAACGTTTTAACCGATACTAAAGAAATAGCCGAATATTTTAACCTGGTTTGCGAACACACCACCAATTACAAAGCCGCATCTAACTGGGTAATGGGTCCGGTAAAATCGCACCTGAACGAAATGGCCCTGCACGTATCGGAGTTCCGGCTGCAGCCTAACCAGATTGCCGAAATTATTTCGCTGGTAGATAGTAACCAAGTAAGCCACACGGCCGCATCGCGCAATATTTTTCCGCACCTGATTCAGAACCCGGACAAAACTGCCTTAGCTGCTGCCGAAGAACTTAACTTAATTCAGGAATCCGACGACAACGCTTTGGCTGGTTTTATTGACCAGGTGTTGGAAAACAACCCGAAAAAAGTAGCCGAGTACAAAGCCGGTAAAACTTCTTTGGTGGGCATGTTTATGGGCGAAATCATGAAACTTACCAAAGGCAAAGCCGACCCTAAAGCCACAAATAAATTGCTGCAGGAGAAACTAAAAGCCTTGTAAAAGCCTTGTTTGCTTGAGTTTAAAGCTAACCTGAATAATAAATTTCTATTTTTACAGTTGGTTATTACGTTGGCTCCGGGCATTTAAATAAGTATAATAATGAGTAGTAAATATTTTTTGGCGCTGGCCATTACGTTTGGCGTATTAAGTGGTTGTAATAAAATCGGGTCGAAGAACGATGCGGCGCAAGATGGTTTTACCATTGAGGGAAAGCTGCAAAACGCGACGCCCGGCAATATTTACCTGAGCGAATTAGGCGAGCAACAGTTTGTAATGCGGGATACCGCCCAGGTGAGCAGCGAAGGTACTTTTACTTTTACCGGCAAGGCCGAAGAGCCGGGTATTTATCGCATATCGCTGAACGACCAAAACATGATGTTACTGGTAATTGATACCCAACGGATTGAAGTAGCCGGCGATGCAAAAGATTTGCGCAATACCTTTAGCGTTAAAGGTTCTAAAGAATCGACGCAACTAAAAGGCATTTTAACCCAGATGGATAAAATGCAGGCGGCGGCGGGTAGGTTGCAGCAGCGTTTTGCCACGGCGCAAAATGCCGGGCATGCCGATTCGCTACCGGTTTTGCAAAACCAATTCATGGATTTACAAAAGCAAAATGCCCAAGCCATTAAGCAGCTTATCCGGAATAATCCCAAATCCGTTGTTTCGGCTTTTGCCACGCTTAGCTTATTAAACCCCGACGAAGATTTCTCTTTTGCCGATAGTATGTCGGTGGTATTTAATAAAGAAATTCCTAATTCTCAATATACAAAAGCTTTAAGCTCACGGCTGGGCCCTTTGCGCAATTTAGCGGTGGGGCAAGCCGCACCAGACATAAACTTACCCGCTCCCGACGGCAGTTCAGTGGCTTTATCGTCGTTGCGCGGTAAATACGTTTTAATCGATTTCTGGGCGAGTTGGTGTGGACCTTGTCGGCAGGAAAACCCCAACGTAGTGCGCATGTATAACCAGTACAAAGATAAAGGTTTTGAAATTTACGGCGTTTCGCTGGATGAGTCGAAGGAGAAATGGTTAAAAGCCATTGCTGCCGATAAGCTTACCTGGCCGCATGTTTCGGACCTGAAAGGCTGGGAGAGTAGCGCCGCCAAGCTGTATAGTGTAACGGCCATTCCGCAAACTTTGCTGCTGGATAAAGAAGGAAAAATTATTGCCAAAAACCTGCGGGGACCTTCATTAGAAGAAAAACTGGCTTCTTTACTGAAGTAATAAATTTGACGTTAAGCAATAAAAAAGCGCTTGCTACTCAATAGCAAGCGCTTTTTTATTTGAACCTGTTTTGTATTTTGGCAATGGTATTACCGTTTGCCCTTGACGTGTGTTTTTACCGGCAAGTAGTCGGGCAAAAGCTAAATAATTGGAGGTGATAACACCACCAATGGCAGCGGTTCCTACTATTTAATAAAACCCCGAGCTGGCACAAGTTTAGCGAAGTGTAACTTGTGTCTAGAAGTTAAGGCCAGTTTTCAACTGGCAGGAAGTGAAAAAACTTCCTTTTATAACAACACACCGGCTACAAGCTGGCGCGAGCAAACGTGAATTATTCTAAAATATTTCTTAGCCTGACGGGTATGATGAAAACACCACCAATGGCAACGGTTCCTACTATTTTCTAAAACACTAAACAAGTTCTTTGTTTAGTACCTAAAGATAGTACAATATCATAGTTATTTTACAAAAATGGCTTGTAAGCCGCTCCACAGCATTTTCTTGCGGTTTACATCATTTTCAATATTCTCCAGCGGATCAATAATTAAAAGCGGTGTATCGCCAATACCGGCCGGTTTGTAGGGATTAATTTTAAATCCAGAAGCCAGATCTAATAAGCCGTTACCAAAAGCTACTACTTGTTTTACTTGCGTAGCTTTAGATAAATCAAATAAATTTAGTTTAGAAGCGGGCTGTAAATTTACATAAACCACGTCGGCGGGCGTACGGCCAATGGCAGCTAATATTTTAGTTAAAAAGTTATTCCGGGGCAACGCTTCAAATTCGGCCGGAAGTACTGAAAAAATTAAAGCCAGGCCTTGCCGGTTCTCTCCGGCCAGAATAAATTTTTTAGCCGAAGTGGTGTCACCATTAACCGGTTCTTCATCAGGCATTACCGGCACCGGTATTGATTTAGGAGCCACCGGAGTTGGTTCCTGGGCTTTTACAGCCGTTCCTTTTTCCGGAATAATAAATAAATTCTCGGAATAAAATTGCTGGTAAAACGGAAGTAATTCTGTTTCCGACACGGTTTATAGTTGGTCCAGTTTAAAAATAGATCTTAATTCTACGGCATCTTCGGGTTTCATGCGGCCGGCCAAGACCAACCGTAATTGCCGCCGCCGCAAGGCGCCATCGTATAAACTAATTTCTTCTTCCGTTTCGGGTATAGCTTCGGGCACATCAATGGGGTTGCCCGACTGATCTACCGCGACAAAGGTTAAAAATGCTTCGTTCGATTTTACCCGGGTACCAGACGGAATATCTTCGGCCCATACGTTTACGTGTACTTCCATCGATGAATTGAAAGCGCGGGTAACCTGGGCTTCCATGGTAACCACATTGCCTAATTTAATGCTGGTTTTAAAGGAAACGTTGTCGACGGAGGCAGTTACCACAATGCGGTTGGAGTGCTTTTGCGCCGAAATAGCCGAAACGATATCGAGCCAATGCATCATGCGCCCACCCATTAAATTATTTAGGGTATTGGTATCGTTAGGTAAAACCAGTTCCGTCATGGTAGTGAAGGAGGTCTTAACACTTTTTTGTTTTTTCATGCAGGTATTTAAATCCGGTAAACAAAGGTAAGCCTTAAAACCAATGTTCCAGCGGCCCATGCTTAAATTATTAGAGGTAGGCGGGCTAACTATTTTATTAGTTTAGAATTTCAGCCGTTATATGAGTTTTGTAAAAAATAAATCAGAACAAAATATTTCAGAATAAAAATTAAAATAAAGTTGGTTATAAATTCCAGCCGGATTTACCCAATAATGGCACAAATTTAAAATTATCCAGTTCTTCGCGGGTAAATTCGTCGGCGTTTACCCGGGTTACTTTTACCATTTTCTGGTTATTAGCGTCGCCTACCGGAATAACCAAAATACCGCCTACTTTTAACTGGGAAAGTAAATTTTTAGGAATATTAGGCGCCCCCGCGGTAACCAATATTTTATCGAAGGGTGCGTGCGCAGGCAAACCCAGCGAGCCATCGCCCTGGAATATTTTAGGACTCAAATTCATAGCTTTAAAAAAATGAGCGCCCCGGTTAAATAATACTTTGTTATACTCAATGGTATACACATGGGGAGTAATTTTTAAAAGCACCCAACATTGGTAACCCGAGCCGGTACCTATTTCCAGTACTTTATCGGTGGGTTTAAGCTCCAGCAGTTCGGTTTGGTAAGCTACCGTATAAGGCTGCGAAATGGTTTGGCCTTCTCCAATCGGAAAAGCTTTGTCCTGGTAAGCATGCTCCATAAAAGCTTTTTCGAAGAAAAAATGCCGGGGTATTTCTGCAATGGCTTGTAGTACCCGCTCGTCGCGGATGCTTTTTGCCCGCAGTAACTTTACCAAGGCATTGCGCTGGCCTTTGTGTTTGTAGCTATCGGTGTACATGGTTCGGGAATAAATAAAACTATTTTAAACCTGGCTAACTTACGGGCCTAGCATTATTTTACGAAATATATAGGCCAACCAGATAAAACCAGGGCGCGAAATTAACAACTTAGCCCGAAAGATTCTAAGCAGATTAAGGTAAACTGCGCACTACCCATTAAGCGGATATAATAATTAAGCTATTACAATTGCCGGAAAATGCGGCAGGAGGAGGGGGCTTACCTCTTCAGGAGTTAATTTATTACCCTTACTCTAAAATATTTAATTTAATTTTACGCTTAAATAACAGTTCAACATTTGAGTCTGAATTTTAATTATAAATAAAAGAGACAATGTTTACCGGCATAATAGAAGCAGCGGGTACGCTACTGGCAGTACAGACAGAAGGCACCAATAAACATTTTACCTTTACCTGCCCTTTTGTAAAAGAATTAAAAATAGACCAAAGTTTGGCCCACAACGGTGTTTGCTTAACGGTGGTAAATATTCAGGAAACAACTTACACGGTTACGGCCATTCAGGAAACTTTGCATAAAACAAATTTAAATTATTTGCAAATCAACGACGAAGTAAACCTGGAGCGGTGTATGACAGCCAACGGCCGCTTTGATGGGCACGTGGTGCAAGGGCACGTAGACCAGATTGCTACTTGTACTGCCGTAGAAGACCAAAATGGCAGCTGGCTTTTTACGTTTAGTTATGAACCTGGCTCCGGCCATGTTACTGTCGAGAAAGGATCGATTTGTGTTAACGGTATTAGTTTAACGGTGGTAAATTCGCAGGTCAATCGTTTTTCGGTAGCCATTATTCCGTATACTTACGAACACACCAACCTAAAAGCTGTTAAGCCCGGCAGTATTGTAAATCTGGAGTTTGATATAATCGGGAAATACGTAGCCCGGTTATTGGGAAAATAAAATTTTTAGACTTTATATTAAAGCAAATTTAGCCGGAAGAATTACTAAAAATGTAAGGCGCTTTTAGTAATTCTTCCGGCTAAATAGTATAATTAAAAAATTTAGTCGCGGTTTACCAGTTTATTAAAATTGCTTTTGGGATCATGCAGCAAAGCCAGTTTGCTGTGCTCAAATTCTTTAAAGAAATCCTCCCAGCTTATTTCTTCAAAACTGTCGTCGTTGTCGCTTTTAGCCGGAAAATGGATGCGCAATAAACCTTCGCCTTTGCCTTTTTTGTCGGTTCCTTTTATAATGGCCGGTACGCCGCCGTGACTTTCGGCCCATTCTTTAATTTCTTTCTGATCGGTGGTTTTCTTCGATTCGCTCATAGCTTTATGCTGGTTTTAATTTCCTTTAAAAGCATACGCACGAAGTAAAATAATGTAAACAGGATTTTAGATTTTGTTTACACCGCTGAACGGAAGGGCCAATCAGCCAAAAAGACCCAGTTAACTGTTTTCGGTTTTGACCGGGTAATATTTTTGCACCACCCAATGGTATAACCAGCCAAACAGGTAACCCAAACCAAGCCCCAATAGTGCGCCGCCCAAAATATCGCCGGGGTAATGAACACCCAGGTAAATGCGGCTATAAGAAATTGTAATGGCCCAGATAAATAAAAAGGATTTAAAATAGAAGTACCGCTTATCCAGAATCATGGCGGCAATCATGGCTAAACCAAAGGTGTTGGCCGCGTGCGAAGATACAAACCCAAACTGGCCGCCGCACCGGTCAATAATCACAATCAGTTCGGCTAAACTGGCATCGTGACAAGGCCGTAAGCGCCCCACCAGAGGTTTGATTACGGCTGCCGAGATGGTATCAGCCGCTACAATGGTTAAAATAATGGTTAATAATTTTAATACACTTCGGCGCCGGAAGGTATAAATCAGGTAAAAAATAAGAAACGCATACAACGGAAACCAGAACTTCCGCTCCGAAATGGTAATCATAAAGGCATCCCAAAAAGGACTTTGGTGCCCATTAAGCGCAACAAACAAGCTGCGGTCTAGTTCTTGCAGGTTTTCCAGCACAATTATTTTAAGTTAACCCAATCTATATTTTTTTTCAGATAACCCAAAGTCTGGGCTTCGGCCGAATCTGGGGCAGGCGCGAAATTATATTCCCAGGCAGCCAGCGCCGGTAAACTCATCAGGATAGATTCGGTGCGGCCACCGGTTTCCAGGCCAAACTTGGTACCCCGGTCAAAAGCTAAATTAAACTCTACGTAACGGCCCCGGCGGAGCAATTGCCATTGTTTTTCTTCCGGGGTATAGGGCAAGTTGCGGTTCTGATTTACAATGTGGGTGTAAACGGGAGCAAACGTTTCGGCAACTGATTTTACAAAAGCAAACCGCTCCTGAATATTTATTGTTGCATTGGCTTGTAACCGGTCGAAAAATATGCCGCCTACGCCCCGCGTTTCCTGCCGGTGTGGCAAGTAAAAATAATCGTCGGCCCATTTTTTAAAATCGGGGTAATAACTGGCGTGATGCTGGTCGCAGGCTGTTTTAAGGTTTTGGTGAAAATAGACCGCTTGTTCGGGCACTACGTAAATAGGCGTGAGATCAATGCCGCCGCCAAACCATGCTTCGCCGTTGCCGGCTTCAAAATACCGTACGTTCATGTGAATAATGGGTACCTGCGGGTTTTCGGGGTGCAGCACTACTGATACCCCGGTGGCAAAAAAATTAGGGTCCGGCAGCAACAAGGCGCGGGCCGCCGGCTCCGACAAAGTACCGGTAACCGCTGAGAAAAGGACGCCGCCTTTTTCGAGTACCTGGCCTTTTTGAATAATCCGGGTCCGGCCACCACCACCGCCATCTTCTTTCGTCCAGGCATCTTCGGTAAAATATGCCCCACCATCGCAGGTTTCCAGAGCGTGGCACAAATTATCCTGAAAAGTCCGGAACCAGGCTTCTACTTCTTCTCTCATAGTTCTATTTTTCTTGGGCTACAAATTTAGCCGATAATTGCGGGTAATCAATTAAAGCCGTTATTTCTTCGTTGGCCCTTGGTTGGTATTTTCTTTAATTAAAAAGTATAACCACATTTCAAATCATTTATACAAATAAAGAATGTAACACTTTAAAAAAGACCTATCAGCTGTTAAGAACGGCTAGCATCATGTCTGATTTATACGTAGCTAATAAATAAGCTGTAAACGCCAACCTCTAACTGGCTGTTGCTTTAAGTATAAGACTAGAAAATAAAATGCTGCCAAATGTTTTAAAGTAGCTGCTGCTATAGGTAAGCTACTGGCCGAGTAAATTTTATCTTTTGCTAAAATTGCTCGCCTGGTTAAGTAGGAGTGAATAGGTTTTGTATTTATATTAATTTCTTTTAATTTGAAGGAGTAAGCAACTTAATTTAAACCATGCCGCTCACCGACCAGGTTGACGAACAATTGATTTGGCATAATTTCCGGAACGGAGATGAGAAGGCATACGCTAATTTATTTAGCTCTTACTTTCAGCCGCTTTACCAATACGGATTAAATATTCACCCGGACCCTAGTTTGGTAAAAGATTGCCTGCAGGAATTATTTATTAAAATATGGCGGCTAAAAGAGAATTTAATTCAGCCGACTTCGGTACAAGGTTATTTGCAAACGTCCTTGCGCCGCACCATACTAACCGAACTGGCCCGGAAGCATTACAAATTACATAACCATTTAGCCGAAGATTATCATTTTGAGGTGGTTCTGTCGCATGAGTGGCAATTGATAAATAAGCAGGTAAGCGAAGAACGCTTGTTAAACCTGGAGCAAGCCCTGAAAAAACTAACCAAACGCCAGCGCGATGCCATTCATTTAAAGTTTTTTGGTAAATTAAGCTACGAAGAAATTGCCGAAATTATGGAGCTGAATGTTCGGTCGGTATATAATTTAATATCCAAAGCGTTAGATATTCTTTACCAGGAGATAAAGCAATACAACGATTTACAAGCCATTATTGCCTTATTATTGGGTAGTTCCTTCGTCACCGCCTGATTTAAGAAGAACTTAATATGCGTCAGAGAATATCAATATTAAGTTTTATGCATTCTGCTATTTAATAGTAATAAGTGCGCATTTTAATAAAAATTTAGGCATCAAGGTTTGCCGCAGAAGCTCAAAGTAATGGATAGAACTTTCAAGCAGCATTGCCGCACCTTTAATCATGCGTACTTCTAATTTTTACCTGGTATGGGTATGTCGGAAAGTTGGCAACTGTTAAAATTATAATATAAATATTATATTGTTTAATTTTTACTAATCGTTTATTTATTCATTTACAATAAAGATAATTGTTGGTGATTTTAAAAAAAATTTAGTGAAGTATTGGTAAAGCGCTGGTCTTTAAGGTAGAGGCAAAAATAATTTATTAACCTCTGGTAAGTGAAAGCCCGCATGAAATACCAAGATTATAGCAAGAAAGACTTTATCCTCGACGAGCGCTTTCAGGAGTGGGTATTTAATCCGGAATCAGATAATAATTTATTCTGGATTAATTTTATGCGCCAAAACCCTAAAAAGGAAAAAACATTACATGAAGCGCGACAGGCAGTTTTAGAGCTTTATGCAATTGGCCAGAAAAAAGAAATAAAATCAGAGCCAGCTCAGCTAAATTTAAATATTTCGGCACCGGGAGCCGCCGAGATGGCTGCCATCTGGGAAAATATAGCACTAGCCACCCACCAGCCAGCAAAATTTGCAGCATCTGTATTAACTACTCAGAAAAGCCGTTTCGGAGCTCCTTTTCTGATTTGGGCCCGGATTGCGGCGGCTGTAGTTCTTTTAATAGCCGTAAGTTTCGTTTTCTGGAGCCGGACTGCCCACCAGGGAACTAGCAGTTACGTAACCTTTGCCACCACCTACGGCGAAGTCAAAAAAATAACTTTACCCGATAATTCTACTGTTTTCCTGAATGCTAATTCAAAACTGGTTATTCCTGCAAACTGGTCTGAACAGTTAGAAAGGCAAGTACAATTAACCGGAGAAGCTTTCTTTAAAGTGGTGCATACCCAAAATCACCTGCCTTTTAAAGTAAGTTTTGCGCACAAGGCCCAGGTGCAGGTGCTGGGCACTGAGTTTACCATAACCGACCGGCCAACTTTAAGCCGGGTAATTTTAACGCAGGGCAAGGTTAAAGTTGGTTTAGCTGCCGAAGGAGAAAACCCGGCGGGCGACTACCAAAGCCAAGCTGTAATGGTGCCGGGCGAAATGGTAGAAATAAATTTCAGAGAAAATAAATTAACTAAAGCACAAATCCAGAATGCCCACATATTTGCTGCTTTCACCCAGAATAAAATTGAATTTAATAATACGCCACTAGCCGAAGTAGCGCGGGTTTTAGAAGATAATTACGGGTATAAAGTAACTTTTGTGCCTGCCACCCTCGCAGAAAAACGCTTTACCAGTTCCAGTCCGGGTAACCGGATTGATTTACTTTTATTTGCCTTGGAAAAATCTTTTAACCTGCAGGTTACCCAAAGAGGGAAAAATATTACTATTAAAGCCAAATAAACCAGGCCGGCCAAGCCGGTTTATGCGGTTAATGTCTGCCATACAAGTATTCACCACAAATTTAAAATTTATGTTACACGTATTACACCCTTTTAAATGGCTGTTCCTGGCCTTTGTCTGTATGGGCAGTTTACCGCCGGCACAGGGGCAAATTTTAGCCGCATTCCATAAAACCCAAAGTCCTAAAGAAACAACCGGCAAAAAAAAGCACGTTAAAGCTTTAGTAACTATTTTAGCCGAGGTAAAAGCGCATCACGGCGTAAATTTTCATTACGATAGCGAATTATTGGCTCCACAGGAAGGGAATGCCAGTATTCTGGAAGAAAATAAAGGCAATCTGGATCTTGCTTTAACCAAATTGCTGGAGCCTTTAAAACTTACTTACATTAAAGCCAGCACCGATTCTTACATTATTGTACCACTTCCTAAATCAGCTGCGCAGCCGGCTACAATTAACCAGCACACTAAAGTAGCCGAGATGGGTATCTCAGGAAAAGTAAGTGATGCCAATGGTGAGCCTTTGCCGGGTGTTACGGTTATATTAAAAGGCAGCTCAATTGGTACTACCACAGCTACTGATGGTACTTATTCCTTAGCTATTCCAGATGCACCGGGCACTTTGGTGGTTTCTTTTATTGGCTATGTTACAAAAGAAATTCCGGTTAGCCGGGCCGGCACTTTTAATATTGTGCTGGAACCCGATGCCAAAGCACTAGAAGAAGTAGTGGTGGTAGGGTATGGTACCCAATCGAAAAGAAATGTAACGGGCGCAGTGAGCAAGGTTGATTTAACGCAAACCGAAACTTTTACCAATACCAATGTAGCCCAGGCCATGCGGGGCAGGGTAGCGGGGGTGCAGTTTACCGACAATGGCCGGCCCGGCCAGAATGGTAACATTGTGGTAAGGGGCAGCCGTTCTTTAACGGCCGGTAATAATCCGCTGGTGGTATTAGATGGTATTATTTTCGGCGGTAATTTATCGGATATTAACCCCGGTGATATAGAGTCGATGGAAGTATTAAAAGACGCCAGCGCGGCGGCTATTTACGGTTCCAGGGCGGCAAATGGCGTAATATTGGTAACTTCTAAAAAAGGCAAAACCGAAAAACCCAGCATTCGTGCAAATACTTTTTACGGATTATCAGACTGGAGCTATAAAACCAAGTTGCTGAGCCCCGAAAGATACGTAGAAATGCTTTTGGACTGGCGCGAACAAAGTGGTTTACCTGCCGATCCGGCCAAGATAGAAGAATATTTGCAGGTATCGGAAGTAGAAAATTACCGCAACAACCGCACCGTAGATCCTTGGGATGCTATTTCGCAGCAAGGTAAAATTGCTTCTTACGATGTAAATATTTCGGGCCGCAGCGAAAAAACCAATTACTTTATTTCCGGGGCTTATGCCGATGAGAAGGGCTTAATTTACAACGATAATTTTAATCGCTTATCGCTCCGCACCAATATCGAAAATACAGTTGCCAACTGGCTGACCATTGGTATCAATTCTAATTACAGTCGCCGCAACCTATCCGGAACCGAAGCCAATATCAGCAATGCTTATAAAGTAAGCCCGTTTGGTACCATGTATTATCCCGATGGTACTCCCACCCGGTACGTGGTTCCCGAAGAAACTTTGTCGGCTAACCCCATGCGTACGGCTCTGTTAACCCAAAACGAAGAAATCTATAATAATTTATTCGCCAATTTCTACACAATTATTACGGCACCGTTTCTCGAAGGGCTGAGCTACCGCTTAAATTTTTCGCCTAATTATCGGTGGCAAAATACTTATAACTTTATAAAGCAAGATATTAACTTAAATTTTAATAATACCGAGGCCAGCAAATTTAACCGCCAGGATTATAGTTGGGTTTGGGAAAATATTATAACCTACAACAAGCAAATAAATCAAAACCACGCCGTAGATGTAACCCTGCTGTATGGCCAGAACCATAGCCAGTACGAAAGTACCACTGCCCGGGCCGAGCAATTAGCCAATGCTACTAATGGCTGGAACGACTTAGCTTTGGGCTTCTTGCAAACGAATACATCTACGGGGCAGGCCTCCGACGGGGTTTCGTCCATGTTTAGGTTAAACTACCGCTTAATGGATAAGTATTTAGCCACCTTTACAGTGCGGCGCGACGGCAGCTCGGTATTTGCCAAAAACAATAAGTTTGCTACTTTTCCATCGGTTGCCCTAGCCTGGATTGCCTCGGAAGAGCCTTTTTTACAGGATTTAACATTTTTAAATAACCTTAAACTGCGGCTTTCTTACGGAGCGGTAGGTAACCAGGCCATTGCACCTTACCAATCTTTAAGCTTAGCCAGCACTACCCAGTACGTTTTTGGCGATGGCGGTTCTACTTCTACGGGCATTTATCCGTCCAGTATGGCCAATCCCAATCTTAAATGGGAAACCACCAAAACCGCCAATGCTGCCCTCGACTTCGATTTATTTAACAACCGGCTGGGCGGTACCATTGAGGTGTATAATATGAATACCAGCGATTTAATTGTAGAACGCTTGATTCCGGCCATGACGGGTTTTAGCCGCGTGTATTCTAATCTGGGCGCAACGAACAACAAAGGCATCGAAATCAGCCTGAATAGTTTAAACGTAACAGCCGGTAAATTTGAGTGGAGCAGCAACCTGGCTTTTTCAACCAACAAAAGCAAAATAGTACACCTGTATAATTCCGATACGAACAACGACGGCAAAGAAGACGATGATTTAGGCAATAAATGGATTATTGGTCAGCCGGTAAGTGTAGCCTACGATTTTGTTTTTGACGGCATTTACCAGGAAGGCGATGATTTGCCTACGGGCTATAAACCGGGTTTTGTGCGCCTCAAAGATTTAAACAACGACGGCAAAATTGATGCCGCCAACGACCGGGCAGTAATCGGACAGTTAGACCCTAAGCACCGCTGGGGCCTAACCAATACCTTTAAGTACGGTAATCTTTCTTTAACTTTATTTGTAAATGCCATGACCGGCTGGACCAGAGGCATCAACAACCTCGATTTTACCGGTAGCTCTTTGGGCCAGAATTATCCGGGCCGGCCCGTAAATTTACTGGATGCCGGCTGGTGGACACCGGAAAACAAATCGAATACCCGGCCTTCTTTGCTTTACACCAATCCATTTTTGCACAGCTATTATGTAAGCCGCGATTTTGTGCGCCTGCAGGATGTTTCTTTGGCTTATGAATTTCCAAAAAGTATGCTAAATGCGCTAAAACTAAGTAACCTGCGGGTTTATTTAAGCGGCAAAAACCTGTACACCATTACCAACTGGATTGGCCCCGATCCCGAGAGTGGTTATAATTCCCAAAGTTCTTATTACCCAACGCCCCGCACCTTTACGGTGGGGTTAAACTTAGGCTTTTAAGAAATTTCACCGGCATTAAATTAATCTAACATGAAAAGATACTTAATCAAAATATCGCTTTTCTCTTGCTTAATTACTTTCCAGGCCTGCGACCTGGAACTGGAAGAAATTCCTGTTTCGGATTTATCAAACGAAGGTGTTTTGCGCGACTCTATTGGCTTTGAAGCTTATATTATTGGTTTACACCAGGCCGCCCGCGACGAGTTTACCAATACCGACGGTATAAACCATAATTTTAATATGCACTTTGGTACCGATATTGCCACTACCGGCAGCGAAACTATTGCGCCTTTCCGGAATTACCAGACGTTTTTAACGCCCAACCAGGTGGTGGTAAACTTTTACTGGAACTGGGCATACCAGAAAATGATTTTACGGGCAAATACCATTATTGAGTACATTAATAAACCCGAAGCCGCCGGTTATTACAAAAAAGAGGCCAGCCGTAATGCTGTTTTGGCCGAAGCTAGATTTTTCCGGGCTTATGCATATAATGTACTGGCCAATTTGTACGGCGGGGTGCCCATAGTAGACCAGGTGTATGCCGTGCCCAAAACCGATTTTGTGCGTAGCACCCGTCAGGAAGTATATGAATTTGCAAAAGAAGATTTAGAATTTGCAAATAAATGGCTGCCCCAAACGGTAGATAAAGCCAAAGAAGGTCGTATTGTGCGAGCAGCGGCCGATCATTTATTAAGTGAGGTTTACCTGAGCCTGGGTCAGAACGACAAAGCCATTGAAGCTGCCAGCCGGGTAATAAATTCAGGTTTGTATAATTTAATGACCAACCGGTTTGGCTCGGTAAGTGATAAACCCGGCGATGTATTTTCAGATTTATTCCGGAACGGCAATCAAAACCGCAGCTCGGGCAACCGCGAAAGCATTTATGTGCTCCAGATAGAAGACCAAACACCCGGCGGGCAAGGTGGTACAGCTGGAAATAACAATTTAAGAGCATGGGGGCCTTTTATTTCTACCTTAAAAGATCCGGCCGGCAAAAATGGTTTTGTGGTTTCGGATAGTTTGGGTAGAGGCGTGGGGTGGGTAAGGCCCAACAATTATTTTAATTACACCATCTGGAAAGAAAATTTTACAAACGACATCCGCAATTCCCGGTTTAATATCCGCCGGTCGTATAAATACAACAACTCGGCCTCGGCCTACTTTAACCAAACCGTAGAAAAAAGAACCAACCGTATAGATACCTTATACCTGATTTATCCCACCATTCGCAAGATTGAAGGCAATGTGCCCAAGAGCGGCGATAACTCAACCGGCCGGGTGTTTACCGATTTGTACGTTTACCGTCTGGCCGAAACATATTTATTGCGCGCCGAGGCTTACCTGAAAAGCGGCAACACCCAAAAAGCCGCTGAAGATCTAAATATAGTCCGGAACCGGGCCAAAGCCAAACCGGTTACCGCCGCCGAAGTAACCCTGGATTATATTCTGGATGAGCGCGCCCGCGAACTTACTGTAGAAGAACCCCGCCGGCGGACTTTGGTGCGCATGGGTAATTTGGTAGAACGGGTAAAAAAATATAATATAAGAGAAGATACCCGCAACAGCATCCAGGATAAACACCTTTTCTTTCCCATTCCGCAATCGGCGATTGATGCCAACTTTAGCGTGCAACTGGAGCAGAACAATGGATATTAATTTATCAGGCATAATCTACTCTTAACTAAAAATAAAATTGTACTAAGTTTTAACGATAGAAAAATGACTTTTAACCGTCGTGATTTTTTATTTAATACCGGGTGTTTATTAGCCGGCAGCATGATTGCACCCCAGGTAGCGGCTGCCATACCCGCTTCTGTTAAGAATTTACGGGCACCCAAAATATTCCTGAAATCGGGTTGGGCAGTGGCTAATATTGGTGATATCGGCCATACGCCCGGTACCCTGCGCATTTTAGAAGAGCACTTACCCGAGGCCGAAGTTACTTTGTGGGCTGCTAATGTAAACCAGGAAGTAGAAGCCATGCTGCGCAAGCGTTTCCCCAAGGTAAAAATTATAAAAGGTAGCCTGCAATTGCCGAATAGTGAAACATTAAACCCGGTAATTATGCAGGAGTTTGCCAACACCGATATGTTTATTTACAACTCGGGCATGCACTTTAATTTTGGATTATTTAACTACGACTGGAACAGCAAGGTAGGCTTGTTAACGCATTTTTTAATTTGCCAGGACATGGGCAAACCCTACGGTTTGTACGGCCACTCATTCGATAAATTTGCCCAACCCAGTCCGTATGTGTTCCGGGAGGTTTTAAATAAAGCAGCTTTTATTTATTGCCGCGACTCCGCCTCTTTGGAATATTTAAAAGAACACAAAGTAAAAGCGCCCATTATGGAATTTGGTCCGGATGGCTGCTTTGGCATTGATACTTTAGATGAACAAAAAGGGCTGGCTTACCTCAAAAAGAATAATTTAAAAGAAAAAGAGTTTTTAACCGTAATTATCCGGAGCCATACGCCTAAACCCAATACCGCGCCTGATACCGCCGATAAACTGAATCCGCCCCAGGCCACACCAGAACAAATTGCCCAGGATAAAGTGCGGTTCGCCAAAATGAATGCTTTAATTACTACTTGGGTGCGCGAAACAAAGAAAAAAGTACTTATTGCCCCCGAGGCTTTTAAAGAAATGGCTGCCGCTAAAACCATGATTTACGACCAGCAACCCGCGGACGTCCAGAAGAATATTATTGTACGGGATACTTTCTGGAATGCCGATGAAGCTTTGTCGGTATATAAGCGGGCGCACACCGTAGTGGGCATGGAACCCCATTCTTTGATTATGGCTTTGGCCGTGGGCGTGCCCATTATGCATACTTGCCCCTTTACCTATGGCAAGAAAGGTTGGATGTTTAAAGATATTGGTCTGGAAGAATGGCTTTTTGATATTGATAAAGCTCCGCAGGAAGCCATTATAAAAACGTTACTGGATATACACCAGAACTACAAAGGTGCCCGGCAAAAAGCTGCCCAGGCCATGGCTTTTGTAAAACAGAGACAAAAAGAAACTATCCAAACGGTAAAGAAAAGCCTGACTGATTTAGGTTGAGCAATAGCTAGAGAAAAATAATTAACCAACAACCCAGGCTTTGCATCTTATTTTATTTATACAAACTTTATTTACCGCAACAAAACCTAAACGATGAACAGAAGGCAATTTGTAACTAACACCAGTTTACTAACGGCGGCCGCTTTGTTAAGTCCGGAAATTATAAATGCTACCGCCAAACAAAATCCCGTAATCTTGGTCGTGTCGGGTTGGCAAGATGTAAATATTGGGGATATTGCCCATACACCCGGTTTAATTGGTTTATTTAAAAAGCGCTTGCCCCAAGCCAGGCTTATTCTCTGGAAAAGAAGCAAAAGTAAATTGGTAGAAGAAATGCTCAAAAAGCATTATCCTGATTTAGAGATTATTCATGGACAGGTTGATGCCGCCTCTGGCCCGCAAACCGAAGAGGTCCGGAAAGCTTTTAGAGAAGCCGATTTATTTATTCATGGTTCGGGGCCGTCGGTAATAGCCGCCGATTATTTAGAAGCCTGGCAGCAGCAAACGCAAAAGCCATTCGGAATTTTTGGGGTAACCATCCAAACCATAACACCCAACCTAAAAAAATTATTAGCCAAGGCCGCATTTATTTTTACCCGCGAAACTGCCTCCATCCAAAAACTTAAAGAAGCTGGTTTGGCCGGGAACCACATTGCCTTTGCCCCGGATGCCACCTTCGATTTAGAAATTCAGGATAACGAAAAAGCAAACCAGTTTATGCAGCAAAACCAACTGTTGCCGCGCCGGTTTATCTGCGTTATTCCGCGGTTACGCGTTACGCCCTATTACCAGATTAAACCCAACAATGCTGGCTGGTCTGAGGCAAGAATAAAGGAAGTAGATGAACTAAACGAGCAGCATAAAGAAAAAGACCACGCTAAACTGCGCGAAGCCATGATAGCCTGGGTGCAGAAAACAAAAAATAAAATTGTGGTTTGCCCCGAAATGACTTACCAGGTAAATATTATGGACGAATTACTCATTAGCCCGCTACCAGCCGAAATAAAACCTTATGTTGTAAAACATGATTATTGGCTACCCGATGAGGCCGCTTCTTTGTACAAAAATGCCCATGCCGTATTAAGTTTTGAGTGTCATTCGCCGATTATTGCTGCGGCCAACGGTACACCTGGTTTTTACCTGCGCCAACCCGAAGACACCATTAAAGGGCAAATGTACTATGACTTGGGTCTGCGCAACTGGACCTTTGAAATTGAACAAACCACCGGTAAGCAAATTACCGACCGGTTGTTAGAAGTGCACGCCAATTACGAAACAGCCCGCCAGAATGTTAAAAAATCCTTGGCCAAAGTAAACCAGCAATACAACGATGCTTTTAAAATTATAGGTAAAAAGGTGTAAATTTAACTGAGCAGAAAAGAGCCTTATGAATAAATAAAAAGCAGTACAACAACCACGCTGGTTAATAATTGGGGGGAACAGGATTTAAGGAACGACAGATAAGCTTCTATTTGGTAAATATTAAAACGGATAACCAATACCCAGGTTAAAGGCCAGGTTGTAATAATTATCAGATTTGCCTATTACCATTTTATCCAGAACAAATCTTTTACCGAGGGGCACCGAAGGGTCATACACTTTGGCGGCAATATCAAAGCGGGCAATCAAAAAGTTAAAATCAAAACGCAAACCAAAGCCGGTGCCTACGGCAAATTCTTTCCAGAAATCTTTTAACTCAAATTTAGACCCAGGCCGGGCGGGGTCGTCGGCAAGCATCCAGATATTGCCGGCATCTACAAAAAAGGCTCCGTTTACAAAACTATACACATTAAACCGGTACTCCAGGTTACCCTCTAACAATAATTCGCCTTGCTGTTCGCTTATCAGGTCCCGGACAACTTTGCCCTCGCGGTTAATGGTAGGATAGTAAGAGCCCGGCCCTAAACGCCGGGGCCGGAAAGCCCGCACGCTGGTACCACCACCCGCATAAAAATATTTATCGTAAGGCAAAAAGTCATTTCTTTCGAAAGCCTTGGCCAAACCAATATTCAGGCGGCTCACCAAAAAAGTGGTGCGGGCCAGTTTAAAGTAGCGCCGGTAATCGGCATTGAGCCGGTAATATTTAAATAATTTAAGGTACGTATTCTGGTTATTAATAGAAATGGAATCGCGGTTCCGGAAAATTGTACTACTTACCAAACCGGCCTCTTCTACAAAAATCCGGAAGAAAGTGGCGTCGAGGGTATGGTTATAATTATTGCTGTTATAAATGCGTGAGTAATTAATGCTGGATACAAAAGAGGGCACCAAACTGTTTTCGTAAGTGGTAGGAATATTGGGGTTGGTGCGGCTGGCATTTAAAAATTGCCGGAATGTTTCGGAAAAATTACGGGTAGAGTTGATGCTTATATCCAGTGGGGTAAATACGTGCTGCAACTGCGGCGATATTTGCCAGATGTAATCAAACGTAGATTCCTGGTTGGTCCGGATAAATTCTTGCCGATTAATGTGGGTATAACTTAAGTTTAAACGGGTGCGCGGACTAAACCGGATAAAGTGCCGATTGGCATTAAAAGGTAATAAAAACTGCGGAAAAATTAAGGCAATATTGCCGCCGTACTCCTGAATGTAAATAGACGGTAGGCGCTGTGTATTTTCGGTACCTTTATTTAACGCAAACTGGCCTTCTAAACCACCGCGTAAACCAATCTGGAACAACTCGGCTCCGCCAAAAATATTCCGGACAGTTAGCCGGAGGTTGGCAAACGGACCCGGTAAATTGGCACTATAGCTAACTCCGGCTTCGGTAGTTTCCTGGAAACGCCGGCTGGGCATGGCATTAATATTGGCCATGAGCAAACCAATGCCGGTAGTATCGGGGGTATAGCCAATATTTACAAACCGGAACATATCCAGGTTGGTAAGCAGGCGTTGGGTAATGCTGGTACGGCGCAAACTATAGCGCTGCCCCGGCCGTACGGCTAATTTTTTTTCAATTACTTTCGGCGAAATCTGATGATTATACGCCATAAATAAAATATTATTAACCACAACGGTATCGCGGTCTATACCAAAGCGGTTCAGGTTGGCATCAGGTTTAAAATTAACCCGGCTGATCCGATAAACTTGGTGGGGTATACTATCCTGGTCGTTGTTAATGCTTATTTCCAGGCGGGCTTGCTGTTTTTCAAAGCTGGTATCAATATCGGCGTAAATAAATTGTTTTTTAAAAGTAAAGTAGCCCAGATTTTTGAGTAACAATTCAATACGGTCCCGTTCGGCCGAAAGTACTTCTTCGTCGTAGTTCTGGTTTACTTTTACCAACGCCTGCTGGGCCGTAGAATCAATAATTGATTTAATAGCTGCATCCGGAATATTGTATTTAACCTGCGAGTAAGTGTAAGGTTTGTTTTCGGTTAGGTGGTAGGTTAAGGTTAATTTTTTATTTTTAACTTCGGTCGTAAAATTTACCCGGTGCCGGAAAAAGCCTTTGGAATTGAGGTAATTTTTTATTTGCTCCAGGGTTGCTTCGGCTTTTAATGAATCGTAAATGACGGGCGGTTCCCCGATTGCCATGATAGAGTTGCCTTGCTCCAGGTGCCGCGTTAAACGGGTAATTTTGCGCTCCCGCTTCCGTAATATTTTGGCTACTTTCAGCGAATCGTTACCAGCCTTTTGTACCTTCCGGTCAAATTCTTCTCTTTTTTCAACGAGCCGTTTTTCTATTTTTTGGGGTTGATAAAACTTCCGGCCAAAGTAGTAAATAGATAAATACGGCGTAGAACCCAGAACTTTACGGTTGGGCTTCTGCTGAAAAAAACCGCTAATACGGGCCGGGTCCGATTTTTCTGCTCCCTGTAGTTTAACTGAGTACAGTAAATTCTCGTTCGGGCCTAAATACCGTGTTGGAACACAGCCGCTTGTAAATATAATTGTGATTGAAAAGATAAATATGTAAAATCGAAGTTTCAAATGGACGTGCCGCTATGTTGTCAAAAGCTGTATTAAAATATATAAACTCTTTGCAAATAAAAAAATATCGCCTTATTCACCAAGCTTTTCTGGTAGAGGGCGCCAAAAGCGTCGGCGAATTATTGCAATCTGATTTTGAAATTCAGAAGCTTTACATAACCGAGCAATTCTATTTATCGCATACCCATTTACTACATAAAGGTTTTTCTTACGAGATATTACCGGAGCAGGAACTGGTAAAAGCCGGTACGTACGCTTCTAATAACGCCGCGCTGGCCATTGCCCATATGAAAGACGCCACATCTTTTAATCCGGCGCAAAACCCATTTACCCTGGCCCTCGACGACATACGCGATCCCGGCAATTTGGGTACCATTATCCGGTTGGCCGATTGGTACGGGATTAAAAATATTATCCTGTCGCAAACCTGCGCCGATTTTTATAACCCGAAAGTAATTGCCGCCACCATGGGTTCATTTTGCCGCGTGGCCGCCACTTACGTAGAATTACCAACTTTTTTAAAAGAACAAACGACCAATTACGCCATTTACGGCGCCGCACTCGAAGGGAAAAATATTCATCGGCAAGAATTAAATCCAGCCGGCGTTTTGGTTATGGGCAACGAGGCCAACGGAATCCGCCCCGAAGTAAGGGCACAGATAAAACACTTGCTTAAAATTCCGGGTTATGGCCATGCCGAATCTTTAAACGTAGCCACCGCTACTGCCATTATGGTAGATAATTTTTACCGGAATGTAAGTGAATAATTAAATTTATAGACCCACAATATTTAATGAATAATTTAGGATGAGAGTACCTTAAACAAAAAAGAGCCGGAAGGCTCTTTTTTAGTTTAATGCTTATGCGTAACCTTTAGGTTTAAATCCGGAACCCAAAGCTGATGGAATTCATTTGTGGGCCGCGGTTTTCTTTAAATAAATCGTTCAGGTTGTATTTGGTGTATAGTTCAAACTTACGGAAGCCAATAACAAAATTTACGCCGTACTGGAAATCTTCGAGGTTATAGCTGCTGCGCTCTTTGTCTTTTTCGGTATCGCCTTCTTCCTGGTATTTAAGTTTGGTGTGGCTGCCCAGGCGGTAACCTACAAAGCCTCCGGCCGCAATTTTAAAGCCTTCTTTACCGTTCTTTTCCCGAAATCTGAGTTCGGGCATTAACGAAGCATTTATGGATGAGGTAGCCAACTTACTTTTCTCAAAAGAGCGGTTGGTTTCTTTTACAAACCGGGTTACACCGTTATCATCTACCAAATAATTATTCTTATCTAACATATAATTGTTAAATGTTAACTCCAGGCCTGGTCTCAAGTAAAAATTGCTTTTTTGGCCACCTATTCTAATCCGGTAATATTGCGCCAGGTTTACAAAACGGGAGCCTAGCGGTTTTAAATCGTACATGTCACCGCTGTTTTTGGGGGCATTTACCAAGGTGTTCAAACCTATATCAAAGTAGCTCTGTACGGTAAAGCGCCGTTCCGCTTTTTCTTTTTTCACTTCGGCTTTAACCGAGTCTCTTTTGGCCGTATTTTTATTTTTTTCCTGGTGTTCTACAAATATTTTAATGCCTTCTATAAAGCCTTTGCTTTTGGCATTTTCGTGCATGCTATTAACGGTAGTAGCCGATAAGGTAACAGTTATTTGTTCGGGAGCGCTGGCGTTTTTCAGGTCTTTAGCCGGGTAAAAAGTCATGGTTAGTTCTTTGCCTTCTTTGTAGCGGTTGGCTTTTTCCATGGCTTCCACTTTCTCGACATATTGGCTGAGAATTTGTACCAGCGAATCTAACTTATAGCTTTTTAAAGATTTAAGTTGTTCGGTATCTTTTACAATCAGGTTCATACCGGCACCATTGGGCAATTTTATAAAAATGGTATCCTGCGTATGAGAGGGGTTATTAATTTTTTCGGCGCGTAAGGGCAAACCGGTAGCGGTGGCCAATAAAATGGCCAAAAGGAGGGTCAGGGATTTCATAATTTTAAGCGGATTAAAGTGAAATGACTTTGTTGATTTTCTGTTTTATGTTTTCCTTTTCGGCATTAATTTTTTCGGTGTTCAGGCCCAGCGTTGCCAGCTCAACCGGTTCTCCGTTTTTAAGATTACGGGCTTGTTTATAGATATTTTTTAGTAATATTCCTTTCCGGCTGATATTTTCGCGGAGGCTCATTTCTTCCGGATTCTCTGTTTCTTTTTCGGCCGAAGCATCTTGTTTAACGAATACCTGTACTACACCCGGGCTACCCGGCATATTTACCGGATTGATAGCTTTATCTATTTTTGGCTCTTTAATCGTATTTTGGGCCACCAGAACCTTATCCTCGGGCGTACTGCTTTCCGTTGGTGCGGCTTGCTTTACCAGGGGCTTAACTTTGGGCTTTACTTCTGTTTTAGTAATGGCTAGCTTTGCCTTTGTATCAGCTTTTGATGGTTTTTGGTTAAACAATGCAGGTGCCTTTTCTGCTGTATTCGCTGGTATTTTCTCTTCTATAGCAACTGTTTCTTCTGTAGATGCAACGGGCGTGTCGGAGGTTGCCTGAACTCCCGGATTTTTTAAATTATTTATTTCGGCCGGCTTTTTAATTTCGTTTTGCGCCACGGTTGCGGCCGGTTCCTGGTTGTAATTCCGGAAAAGTAGCAAGCCCGATACCAGCAAAATAATGACACTGGCCGCCGCGTAATAAATCCACATGGTCCGCTCTTTTTGGGGCGGTTCCATTTTGGCTTGCAGGCGCGCCCAAGCATCGGCCGAAGGCGTGGCGGGTAACCCGTTAAATTTGGTTTTAAATAATTTATCTATTTCTTCTGGTTCCATCTTGTTTTGCTTCATTAATTCCAGATTTCCTGCCCGGTAAGTCTTTTTTGTAAAAGTGCCCGGGCCTTACTTAACTGCGATTTGGAGGTGCCTTCGGTAATATCCAGCATTTCGGCAATTTCTTTATGCGAATAACCTTCTATGGCGTACAGGTTAAAAACGGTGCGGTAACCGGCCGGTAAATCGTGCAGCAGGTTTAATAAATCTTCTACCGCCAAATCGCTTTCGGCATTTTCCTCGGCTACCACCTGAATGTGTTCTTTCTCGATGGCCAAATGCAAAGGTTCCTTTTTCCGCAAAAAGCCTAAGGCTTCGTTAATCACAATCCGTTTCATCCAACCTTCAAAACTTCCTTTGTGCTCAAACTGGTGAATATTCTGGAATATACGTACCAATCCGTTGAGCATGATTTCTTCGGCATCCATTTGGTTTTTCAAATACCGGATGCATATTCCCAGCATAAGAGGCGCATACTTTTCGTACACGTACTTGTGTGCTTTACCATCGCCTTTTTGCAGGCCTTTTATTATCTCGGGTTCGCTCACGTTGCTGGTAAATCTTTATGCAAATAAATAATTTAGGTGTTTTGCTTAAGTAGATGCAAAGTTAAAGGTGGTGGTTGCCTGCCGATGAAAAAAAATATTAAAAAATTTTAAACAAATAATATAGTACTTTTTAAATTTATTTTATTCTCTTAAATTTTCAGTAGTACGGCATTATCTCGCTCTCTTTCATTTGTTTATCATTTTAAGGGTTTCTCCTTGTTTTTGTACTTTAATTTCTCTGAACCTTATATCCGCTGCATAGACCAATATTTGTGTTTATGGTTTATGTAACTATTTAAATAACTATAAGTAAAACCGATTTCAATTCGGTAAGGCTGCCTGCAAAGGTTTTGAAAAAGCGTCTAAATGACTAAATAATGGCGAAATTTCAAAAATTAAAACGCTTCCTTTTTCGGTATAATGTTATACCACCGCACCGGTGGCGGGCGGCTGCCACCATGATGGTAGCCGCGCTGGTAGGCCTGGGGCTTTATTTGTTTAAACTAAGTAATGCGGCCTCTTACCTGTCCGACGACCCGCAGGCCTGCGTTAATTGCCACCTCATGACGCCCCAATATATTACCTGGAACCACAGCTCGCACCGCGAAGTAGCCCATTGCAACGATTGTCATGTACCCCATAATAATATTTTTAATAAATATTTCTTTAAGGCGAAAGATGGTTTATACCACGCTTCCATTTTTACCTTACGAGCCGAGCCCCAGGTAATCAAAGCCAAAGCGCCATCAGTAGAAGTTATTCAGAATAATTGTATCCGCTGCCACTCCGACCAGGTAACCGATGTGAGGACAGCTGCTTTTGTCGAAAATCATCAGGCCAACCGAACCGACAGGCTTTGTTGGGAGTGCCACCGCGAAGTGCCGCACGGCCGGGTAAAAAGTTTATCTTCGGTGGGGCACCAGATAGAGCCCATCCGGGCGCACGCGCCGCCCGATTTAGAAATTATTCCGGCCTGGCTAAAAGCCTCTATGAAAGAAAATAAACAGAAAGCAGCAGCACAAAAAAAATAAATAAAAATGAAAAACTGGATTCTTTTTATCTTAACGGCGGTGGTAGTGTTTCTGGTGGCCATGTTAGCGTATTCTATTATCGACCGGAAAACCGAAGCCCGTTTTGCATATCAGGCCAAGGTTGCCATTGAAGGAATTGAACCCCGCGATTCGCTGTGGGGCTTAAATTATCCGCGGCAATACCAATCTTACCAGAAAACCCAGGACACCACATTTAAGAGTAAATACAATACCAGTGGCTTTAGAGATGCCCTGGAAGAAAATCCGGAAATGATAATTTTGTGGGCCGGCTATGCTTTTAGTAAAGGGTATAACCAACCCCGCGGGCACAACCATGCCGTTAGAGACGTGTTGGCCTCTGTACGGATTGGTGCCCCCGATGAACCCGGTTCCGGGGTAATGCCCAGTACCTGCTGGACCTGTAAAAGCCCCGATGTGCCGCGGCTAATGAGCGAAATAGGTGTAACCGAGTTTTACAGCAAAAAATTATCGGATTTTGGTAGCCAAGTCATTAACCCCATTGGTTGTGCCGATTGCCACGACCCTAAAACCATGAACCTGACCATTACCCGCCCGGCTTTAATCGAAGCTTTTCAGGCCATGGGAAAAGATATTAACCAGGCTTCGCACCAGCAAATGCGGTCGCTGGTATGTGCCCAGTGCCACGTAGAATATTACTTTGATAAAACCAATCCCGAGAAAAAAGGCGCCCAATACCTGACCTTTCCCTGGAAAAACGGCTTTACCGTGGAGGCTATGGAAGCTTATTACGATAGCATTGATTTTGCCGATTGGGTACACCCCTTGAGTAAAGCCAAAATGCTGAAAGCCCAGCACCCCGATAATGAAATATATTCATTTGGGGTACACGCCAAACGGGGCGTTTCCTGCGCCGACTGCCACATGCCTTACGGTACCGAAGGCGGGCAGAAGTTTACCAACCACCACATTGGTTCGCCGCTGAGTAACGTCGAAAACTCTTGCTTTGTCTGCCACCGCGAAAAAGTATCGGATTTGGTATCGGATGTATACGAACGCCAAAGCAAGGTAAAAGAAAGTACCGCCAAACTGCAAAGGCATATTGCCATGGCCCACCTGGAGGCCGAACAAGCCTGGAAATTAGGCGCCACCGAAGACCAGATGAAAGATATTCTGCGGGGTATCCGGCATGCGCAGTGGCGTTGGGATTACGTGGCCGCTTCGCACGGAGCCGGGTTTCACGCGCCGCTGGAGGCCAGCCGCATTATTTCTTCCGGTTCATCAATCATACAAGAGGCAAGGGTAAACCTGGCGCGGGTTTTGGCTTCGCTGGGGCACAACAAACCCGTACAAATGCCCGATTTAAACAATAAAGCGGCTTTGCAGGCGTATATTGGCGTAGACCTGGAAAAAGAAAAAATGGAGAAAGCGAACTTCCTGGAGCAGGTAGTGCCCCGGTGGTTGAAAGAAGGAAAAGCCAGAGAAGCCCAGAAGAAAGTTACCCTGCTACACTAAAGCTATTTTATTACCTAAACCGACCAGGATGGTTAAATATTTACCTATTGGATGGAGCTTATTACTAGCGCTTTCCTGTATCCCGGCGCAGGCCCAGTTTAACCTCGACGGCCAGTTAGTGCAGCGGGCAGAGTTCCGCAACGGGTATAACCGCTTAATAAAAGAAGGCGATGAGCCGGCCGCTTTTATCTCGCAAAGGGCCCGGTTGCAGGCCGGTTACAAAACCGAAAAATTTAACTTTTACGCCAGCCTCCAGGATATCCGGACTTGGGGCAATACCTCCCAGACAAAGTTAACCGATAATTTTTTGTCGGTGCACGAGGCCTGGCTGGAAACCAATTTGGGAACCAACTGGAAAGTAAAACTGGGGCGGCAGGAGCTAAATTACGACAATGCCCGTTTTTTAGGTAACCTGGATTGGGCTTTACAAGGGCGGGCGCACGATTTTGGCTTAGTTAAGTACGAGAAGGAAAATTTAAAACTGCATCTCGGCGGGGGCTATAACCAGGACGGTCAGCTGTTAGCCGGCAATATTTTTACCGTTGCTAATCAATACAAAGTAGCCCAACTGGCCCGCTTCGAAAACAAGTTAGGTAACTTAAATTATGCGGTTTTATTCTGGAACGATGGCCGGCAAAATATAGAAAACACCGGTTCGGGTACTACCTTAACCAAAGGTGTGCGATACCGTCAAACCATTGGTTTACCCACTTTTAAATACCAGGCAGGCAATACCTTGTTCTCGGGTTTTTATTACTACCAGTTAGGTAAACTACCAGCCGGCCGCAAATTAAATGCTTTTGATGTAAGTGCCCAGGTAACGCAGTTAATCGAGATTGACAGTACTGCTACAAATAATATTTATCTGGCCGGTGGTTTGGAAATATTGAGCGGTACGGCCAGCAACAGTGCTGGTATCAGCCGGTCTTTTAGCCCGCTTTATGGCACCAACCATGCGTATAACGGCTACATGGATTTGTTTTATGTAGGCGGAGCCCACGAAAATAATATTGGCTTGCAAGATTATTACCTGAGAACCCGGCGCGAGTTTGGTCCGAAATTTTTTATGCAGCTTGACGGTCATTTATTTTTTTCGCAGGCCAATCCTTATCGTACCACCGGCGAAAAGATGGATAAATACCTGGGTACCGAACTGGACCTTTCGTTGGGCTTTCTGGCTCATGATGCTATATCGCTCCAGGGTGGCTACAGCCAGTTTTTTCATTCAGATACCTTTGCGGCCATTCAAAACAATGGATCTTTAAAAAATAACCAGAACTGGGCTTATTTAATGTTAATCTTCCGGCCCAATATGAAAAACAAATTTATTGGCATTTTACTCTAGCGCATGAGGCACTTACAATTGTTGCTTTCCACCCGGATTACCTTAGTTTTATTAATCGCGTTTGCGACGGCCATGGCCGTCGCCACTTTTATTGAAAACGACCACGGCACAGCTGTTGCCCGCAATTTGGTGTACGAGGCCTGGTGGTTCGAAATAATTATGCTTTGGCTGGCTGTTAATTTCCTGAGCCATATCGGGCATTACAAACTGTTTCATAAAAACCGGTGGCCTATTGGTTTGTTTCACCTGGCCTTTGTTATTATTATCGTGGGTGCCGGCGTTACCCGGTATTTTGGCCGGGAAGGGGTTATTCACATCCGGGAGGGGAGTACCGAAAATACCTTTTATACCGCTACCCGCTACCTGCAGGTAAAACAAATAGGCGAAAAATCCGGCAAACATTTCGAGAAACCCATAACGCTTATCAGCCACAATTTTAAACCCGTTACAACTACTGCCCAGTTTAATCAACCGGAATTTAAAATAACCCTGGAAAAATATATTACCGGAGCGAAAGAGAAATTTGTACGCGGCGAGGAAACTTACCTGGATATAGCCGTTACGGATGGTTCCGGCCGGGAAGATTTCCTGATAACCCAAGGCAATTCTTTAAAAATGGCTAATATTTCGCTGGGTACTACGGCCGATGCAACCAATCCCATCCGCATTTTTAAAAAAGATAGTACCTGGGTTATTAAATCGGAGGTACACCTGCAGGTAATGGAAATGGCTACCCAGAATATGGGGGTGTTGCACGCCGGTGAAACACAAACTTTAAAACAGCGATCGCTTTACCAATGGGAGGGCGGTGCTTTCATTATTAAATCTATTCAGGAAAATGCCGCGCTGGTGTACATAGCCGAAAAAGATGAGAAAGAAGCGAAAAACCTGCCCGATGTAGTAAAAGTTAAAGTACAGGACCAGCAGGCTAAACTGGTTACCGAAGGTTATATAAAACTGGTTACGTATAAACCAGCCTGGCACGCTTTTACCTACGCCGGCAAGAATTACACTTTAACGTATGGCCCCCGCGCCGAAATATTGCCATTTAGCCTGCGCCTGAATGCTTTTGAACTGGAACGGTACCCGGGGAGCCAGAGCCCCGCGAGTTACGCCAGCGAGTTACAGGTAATCGATGGCAAAACTGATTTTCCGTACCGCGTGTTTATGAATAATGTGCTTGATTATGCCGGTTACCGTTTTTACCAATCTTCGTACGACACCGACGAAAAGGGCACGGTTTTATCCGTAAACCAGGACCGGCCGGGCACTTACCTGACGTATTTGGGGTATACTTTATTGGCCTTGGGGATGTTTTTAACCCTCTTTGCCAAAGGTAGCCGGTTCCGGTTATTAAATAAAAAATTAAAAACCATCCGCCAAAAAACAGTGGCCGTAAAGGTGGCCGCCATGCTGGCTTTAAGCTTTAGTTTAATCCTTCCGGCCCAGGCTTCCGACAGTTTAATGGTGGTTCCGGTAGAGAAAGCCGATGCGTACGGCCGTTTAATAGTGCAGGATTTGGATGGCCGGATGAAGCCGCTGAATACCCTGGCCAACGAGATTGTGCGGAAACTCAATGGTAAATCTACTATCAAAATCCCGACTAAAACCGGAGGGTTAAAATTAACGTCCGAACAGTTTTTGCTGGCCGTTCAGCTAGACCCGGTTACTTTTAGTCAATTGCCAATCATCAAGATCGATCCGGAAAAATCGCACCCGGCTTTTGCGGCCTTGGGTATAAAACCCCAGGAACGGATCAGTTTCCGGCAATTTTTAAACCAAGACGGCGATTATTTACTCCACGATTTGGTAGAAGAAGCGAATAAATTAAAACCCGCCGAAAGAAATGAAGCGCATAAAGAATTGCTGAAAACCGATGAGCGGTTCAATATTTTTTATGCCTTGCTAACCGGCGATTTTTTAAGAGTATTTCCGAATAAAAAAGACCAGAATAATACCTGGTTTACTAGTCAGCAATCGCAGCAAGGCTTTGAAGAAGAAGATGGCCGGTTTGTAGAAAATATTACTTCTTTTTACCTGGCCGGGCTGCAAAAAGGTGTCCGGGAAGGTAACTGGCAGCAGGCCGATGAAGCTTTGAGTTACATGCATTTGTTTCAGCAGAAAGCCGGCAACCAGGTTTACCCCGCTGAAAACTTGATTGAGGCCGAACTGCTCTATAACCGTTTAAACCTGGGCAATAATCTTTTTGGTCCGTTTTGGTTAACCGGTATATTAATGCTGGTGCTGGGCATAACCATGTTGTTTAAAGAAGCTAAACCCATCCAATGGGCTTGGAATGCAGGCAAAGTTTTAAGCTGGTTCGGGTTCTTTATTTTTACCTGCCACCTGGTTTTGCGCTGGTATATTGCCAAACATCCGCCCTGGAGCGACGGTTTCGAGATGCTGGTTTTTGTGGCTTGGGGCGTCTTATTTTTTGGATTGGTTTTTTCGGGTAAATCAAAGTTTACCGTACCGTTGGGTTTGTTGTTTTCGGGTACGTTATTATTCGTCGGGTTTTTAGATTGGCTCAATCCCGAAATTACCAACCTGATGCCGGTGCTTCATTCTTATTGGCTAAAAATACACGTGGCCATTATTGTGAGTGGCTACGCACCTTTGGCTTTGGCCGCTATTCTGGCTTTACTCAGTTTACTACTGCTCATTTTTAAGCCGGCCACGCCTAAAGCCCAATGGTGGATTAGTATGCAGGAACTGAATATTGTAAACGAGCTGTCCATTACCATTGGTCTGTTTTTATTAACCATTGGCACCTTTTTAGGCGGGGTATGGGCCAACGAAAGTTGGGGCCGTTACTGGGCCTGGGACCCTAAAGAAACCTGGGCATTGATTTCGGTAATTGTTTATGCCTTTGTGTTGCACCTGCGGCTCATTCCGGCTTTAAAAAATTCGCTGGTTTATAACCTGGCCAGCCTTTGGGGGTTTTCTTCTATTATCATGACCTCCTTTGGCGTAAATTATTACTTGTCGGGTTTACATTCTTACGCGGCCGGCGATCCGGTGCCCATCCCGGTTTGGGTATATTGGGTGGTAGCTATTTTGCTCTTTATTTCGGTATTGGCAGTGCTTAAATACCGGCAGTTAAAAGAGAAAGAAAAGAAAGCGTTGGTGGTGTAGAAAACTCGTTATTGAATCGAATAACTATTTAACATCTTATAAATTAGAAGAAACCGCTGCCCTTGCTGCGTGTTTTCACCAGCAAGTAGTTTAGCCAAAGCTTATAATAAGCCATCTTTATTGTTCGTACACGTTAATATATAGGTGAATCAATTTTCTATTTTTAAAAATTTATTTTTAGTCAACAGTGGCCTTAAATTGAATCTAACTACAATCACTAATAATATCAGAATGGCTGTTATTCTTTAAATGTGTGTTAACTCAATATATTCCTGCTGCTTAACATGTATTTGGAAAACCGGCACTAAAGCCAGTATAGCTAAGGGCATAAAAAAGGGGATTATTAATAATCCCCCATTGATAACATAACCAGCGTACAACCATGAATGGTTTTAATATTGGCATCCTGGGCCATTTTCTCCAACTCGTGGTTTTCGGTGCCCGGATTAAATATAATACGCTTGGGCTTTAAAGATAAAATATAATCGTACCAGCTCGGTAAATTATTCGTGCCTACGTATAAGGTAACCGTATCTACATCTGTAACGGGAGTTTTTTCGGTAATAATTTGCTCGCCGGCTACTTCTCCTTTCCGGATTCCTACGGGCACAATTGGGTGGCCGTACCGCTTTAATTTATTGGCCGCCAAATAAGCGTACCGCGAGGGGTTATCGCTAGCACCCAAAACAACTGTTTTTTTCATATTTTTAGTTTTTAGTGGTTAGTTATTAGTTGTTAGTTCTAAATGATCTTTGATCAATTAAAAAGATGAATCAATTAAAAAGAATCTAAACTTGCCGAACACTAACCATACTGTATAAAATTTAACTCTTAACTTTCAACTCTTAACTCCAGGCTTACTTACGTATTTTTTCAAAAACCTTTTCGGCGCAACGCTCGCCGTCCATGGCCGCCGAAACAATGCCGCCGGCGTAACCGGCTCCTTCGGCGCAGGGGTACAGGTTTTTAATTTGTACGTGTTCCAGCGTTTCTTTATCGCGGGGAATACGCACCGGCGACGAGGTTCTGCTTTCTACGCCAATTATCTGGGCATCGTTGGTCAAATAACCTTTCATCTTCGCGCCAAAGCTTTTAAACCCTTCCTGCAGCCGGTACCCAATGTGCTTGGGCAACAATTCGTGCATATCTACCGAAGTTAAACCGGGCTGGTAAGAAGTCTCTAACAAACTACCGGATGTTTTACGGCGCGTAAAATCCAGGAGCCGCTGGGCCGGGGCTACCTGCGTGCCGCCGCCCATTTGCCAGGCCTTTTGTTCCAGGGCTTGTTGCATCCGTAAGCCAGCCAAAGGTCCGTATTTTTGCAGGTCTAAATCTTCTAAATCGATGGCTACCACAATACCGGAGTTGGCAAATTTAGAATCGCGGCGGCTCGGCGACATGCCGTTTACCACCACCTCGCCGGGAGCCGTTGCCGATGGTACAATAAAGCCGCCCGGACACATACAGAAAGAAAATATTCCCCGCTGCTTGTTATCCAGCACCACCTGGTGCACCAGGGCATAAGACGAAGCCGGTAGATATGGCCCGCGGTCGGCACATTTGTACTGCACCTGATCAATTAAAGCTTGCTGATGCTCTACGCGCACGCCCATGGCAAAAGGCTTGGCTTCAATCAGAATATTTTTGGCGTGCAGCAACTCGTAAATATCGCGGGCCGAATGGCCGGTAGCCAGAATCACAGCTTCGCCTTCCAACTGAGCGCCGGCTGCCGTAACCACGCCGGTCATGGTATCGCCTTTTAAAATGAAATCGGTAACGCGGGTATCAAAATAAATTTCGCCGCCGGCCTGTAATATCGTTTCGCGGATGTTAGCGATAATTACCGGTAATTTATTTGTGCCAATATGCGGATGCGCATCAAATAATATGTCGGGCGTAGCGCCGTGCTGCACAAATATTTGCAACACCCGGTTAATATCGCCGCGCTTTTTAGAGCGGGTATACAATTTGCCATCCGAATACGTACCCGCACCGCCTTCACCGAAACAATAATTAGAGTCGGGGTTAACAATATGTTCTTTGTTGATGGCGGCTAAATCGCGCCGACGCGTTCGTACATCTTTGCCGCGCTCCAGAATAATGGGTTTTAAACCTAGTTCCACGCACCGCAAGGCCGCGAACAAACCAGCCGGACCAGCACCCACAATTATTACCGGTCGCGCATTTCGCACATCCGGGTAGCGGTAAACCGGGCTCAGAATATCTGTAGGGGGAGTAGCGGTATAAACATCGGCTTTAATGCGCAGAACCACTTGCTGGCCGCGGGCATCAATCGAACGTTTAAGTTTATGGATAGCAGTGGCCTCGGTTTGGGGAATACGGGCTGCTTTTAGTATTTCCTGGTCTAGCAGCTCGGCATTATAAGCTACTTCTGGTGTTACCACCAGTTCAATTTCTTTTTTCATGTGTTAATCGTGTAAGGCAGTTAACCTTAAAAAGATTATTTGATATTCGTAAAGCCTTTAAAAGGCAGGCAGATTATTACCAGCAGTTTAAATATAATATTACCTCTGGTATGCTTTTAAACATATACAGGTAAAAATAAATTCCAAGCGAATGAATCTCCTTAGTTATTGCCTTTGGTATTGAATGGGTTTAAAGTTTTGCAAATCTCTTAAAATTCTGCCCTTACCGGGTGTTTTCACCGGCAAGTAGTCGGATGAAAGCTAATAGATTGGCGGTGATAACACCACCAATGGCGGCCGGAAGCACTTTTGAAGAAACGCTAAACAGGTTCATTCTTTAAAACCTGATTGGTTAGTTTTTCAAACAATATTTTTAAAATAAAACAGAGAGGATTCATTTATAAATCTTCCAGCACTTTTTCTACCCAGCCTTTACCCCAGTCGTCTATTTCCTGCTCCGACCAGATTTCGGGGTAAAATATTCTTTTCTGGAATTTGGGGGGTAAATATTGGCGCCAGTTGGTGCCGCCGGTAGCGGGTAAAGCGCCCGCCTGGCTTTGCAGGTAGCGCACCGCCGATTTATAGTGCATCAAAGGCCAGTTTACATTGA
>NZ_JBMQUD010000148.1:0-11810 GCF_057359045.1 Adhaeribacter sp. | reverse complement strand
TCGGGCGCCGGCAAGCTCTCAGCTCTACAGAAAATACAAGATTATTCAGCAGGGTTTAAACAAATAAGAAATAATTACGAAAAGGAATTCTTTAAAACCCGGTTAGCCAACCCCACAAATTATCAGTTAGATTCTAACGGACATAAACATTTAGCGGCCGGCACCATCAATAGCGATTGGATGCATGTATACGAAATAGCGCTAAATACAAACATAGATGCCTGGGTTAAAGCAAATAGATAAAGGTGCAAGATGGCCAGTATAACTTACACTACCATTTTTAAGTTATCATTCCTTAGCTCAATCCTTTTTTACTAGCAATCGCTTGCGAGCAAAAATTCTGGAGTGACCTTTTGATATTTTTTTCAATCATTTTGCTGGTACTTATTGGGTTTTTCCTGGTTGTACTTATCTGGGTACTCTTGTTTTGGATGAAGAATAGAGTTAAATAAAATGAATTATACATTCCCTGTGGCAAATCATGTTAATAATCATGCTGTTTACCCTAGTGAGTTAAACGATAAGCAACTTAAATGATGAAGGCATTAACCCAATTTTTTATAGCCCTTATTTCGTCTTGTATTATAGGCTACTTGGTTGCCGGTTCGGTTTTCGAAACTAATGGAGGATGCGATGGAGGACTTTGTGCCATTCCTGTATTTTTTGGTTTCATCATTGCCTTTATTCTATTTGTAATTTTTTCAATAATCTGGATAGTAGGATTTGTGATAAGACGACGACGTTAACATAAAAATGAAACATAAGTCATTTATATAGAAATTTATTTTGCCGTGCTCTTATTTATTGTTCTATTCAAGCATTTTATTCATGAGTCTTATTTATTAATCTAAAATAAAATAATAAATGTATAAAAAGTGCTTTTTAAACTAATTAAATAAAATCAAATGACAGATCAAAATGCACCTATATCCAGCAATGTACATGAGGTAATCAATTTAGGCGATAATTGGTATTATATAGCGGAAAAATTAAAAGATGTCCTGCCATATTGGTGCAGTTAACCATTTAACCGTATCAACTAATCTGAATATTATTCATATAAAATCCTTTTATAGTTTTATATACCAATTACTTTAAATACCTTGCTATCAACTAGTAATTGGTTGATGCGCGGTGCTTTGTATTATAACATAAGTTCTAAATGGCTGTTATTGCTGTTTACCTTTTACTTTGCCTTACACATACCGGGAGTGGCCCAGGTAACGGATTTCAGCAAAAGGCAAATTCTGAAAGTAGCCGACTTAGAAGGACATAAAGTAAGATGTATCTTGCAAGATGCTTATGGGTTTATGTGGTTTGGCACCGAAAATGGTTTATACCGGTACGATGGCTACCAAACTCAATTAGTAAACACGGTCTCAGCTGGTATTCGGTTGTCTTCTGATTTGGTGCTGACACTCTACGAAGACCGGCAAAAGAACTTGTGGATTGGCACGGGTAATGGCCTGCAGCGCTTGAGCCCCGATCGTAAATCGATAGCAACCTACCTCAATGCTGCCAATACTAGCGCAGAATCTAAAAAAGCCATTTATACCATTACGCAAACGCAGGATAATGCCATCTGGTGCAATGCCGATGATGGTTACCTGTACCGGTCGGCTGATAAAAAAGACTTTACCCGCATTCCAAATTCTTTTGCCCCGGATTTTACAGGCTTACAGCGGATAATACAATGGATCATCCAGGATAATAAAAACCATTTATGGGTAGCCGACAACCAGCATGGTTTCCGGAAACTAAACCAGCAAGGACAGGTAATTGATGACTTTTCGCTTCCGGATAACCGCCAGAGCATGGCCTGCTTTGCAAATAAAACTACCTTGCTTTACGCGGTGCAGCGAGCTATTTATGTTTACGAGCCGGTTACAAATAAATTTAATCTGCTGATGAGTGATAAGCAACTAAGTTTATTAAAAAATCCTATTCAGCGTATTTATCAGGATAAAAAAGGCTTTATATGGTTAATAACCCAAACTGAGCTGTTTCGTCTTAATCCCCAAACCAAACATATTGAAGATTTCACCCTGCAATTCAGGCAAAGCGGTAGCAACTATTTTCTGATTGATAACCTGTATGAGGATGCGAATGACCAACTCTGGTTCGGTAATTATTTTGGCGTATATAAATTAAATAATAAGGAGAGCTTTTTTAATACCATTACTCTGCCTAAAGGCTTTGGTGCCAATCCTTATTTTAGTACACGCGGCCTGCTGCAAACACCCGATGGGCATTTATGGATTGGCAGCTACAGCGGCTTCTTTAAATACAACCCGGCAGCTAATACATTTACCGAATTTAAAATTAAACGGAATAATACAGGGGTTAATCCACTGGTACGCGCCTTGGTGCCGGCTACAGAAGGTAATATATGGTTGGCTACCGAAGGGTCTGGCCTGGTACATTTTAATGCGGGTAGCCAAACGTTTACTCCTTACCTGAATAAACCTACTAATAAAGACAAGAGCATATCTAACCATAATTATTCTTTGTTAAAAGATGCCCAAGGTCAACTGTGGCTGGGTGGATATAACAACCTGTATACCTTAAATCCACAGAACGGAGAAACCCATTTATTTAACTGGGGAACTGAAAAGAAAAGTTTTCCGCTATTGCAGATACTTGCCATTCACCAGAGCCGGGATAAATCTATCTGGCTGGGCACTGATTACGGACTTTACCGCATTAAAAAAGGAACAGGTGTAGTAGCCCATTATGCCACAGTAGTACCGGGTAAAAGTAAAACCGGTTTATCTCATAATTATATTAATTGTATTTACGAAGACCAAAGCGGTAAGCTGTGGCTGGGCACAAAAGGGGGCGGTATAAATGTGCTAAATCCAGAAAATGGTAGGGTAGAAGAGCAGTATACCGTAAAAGATGGTTTAGCCGATGATAAAGTTTGTGCTATTTTGCCGGGCGCAGAAAATCAACTATGGATTAGCACTTATAACGGTTTATCCTGCCTGTCTTTAAAAAACAAAGCTTTCCGGAATTTTTACATGCACGATGGCCTGCTCACCAATGAATTTAACCATGGCTCGGCTTTGGCCGGAACCGACGGTAACTTATATTTTGGCTCCATTGATGGCATAATTTACTTTAATCCAAATAAATTTTTGCCACCCGTGCCGGAGCCGCAGGTTATGCTAACCAAATTGGTGCAACACAAAGGCTTAAAAAATAAAATTGAAGAAACTGCTTTGGCCATAAACAGCTTAAAAGAAGTTAAGCTTCACTACCAGGATAAGTTCTTTACCCTTTATTTTGCCCGGAAAAATTATTTCGAAGCGCACAATGCCCAACCCCATTTTGCTTACCGGCTAGTTGGTTTAACCGATGAATGGCAAAATATTGGTGCCGTAAATTATATTCAGTTGGCGGGTTTACCGGCCGGCCAATATACCTTAAGCATTAAAACCATTGGCAGCAATGGCTTATGGGGAAAAGAACTGTCATTACCGGTTTTGGTGGGGCAGGCCTTTTACCTGTCTATAGGCGCTTATCTGCTGTATGGGCTGGTTGTTTTAGCGGTATTGGGTATATTGTTTTGGTTTCAGCTTAGCCGCATTCGTTTGCAAAATAAATTGGCCTTAGAGCAGGTGCAAAAGGAAAAACTGGAAGAGCTAAACCAATTAAAAAACCAATTCTTTACGAACATTACCCACGAGTTTCGCACGCCCTTAACTCTTATTATTGGCCCGCTGGAGCAATTGCGCGCGCAGCCAACCTTGCCGCCCGCCCAGATAATCCGGCAGCAGCATAGCGTAATTTACCGCAATGCCCAACGCTTGTTGCGCCTCATAAGCCAATTACTCGATTTAGCTAAACTGGAAGCCGGCAGTATGGACCTGACAGAACAGAAAGGCGAGATAGTTGCATTTGTTGGAAATCTAATAGAAACGTTTCGGCTGCAAGCCCAGAAGAAAAATATTTTATTGCAATATAACGCTGGGTCCAAACCGGTAGAGTGCCTTTTCGACGCGGAAAAGCTGGAAAATATTATTTACAACCTGCTATCAAATGCCTTTAAATTTACTTCTGTGGGCGGCACTGTGCAGGTGGATCTGACCTGGAGCAGGCCCGTAGCAGCAGAATATTTATTAGAATTGCGGGTAAGAGACACTGGTATGGGTATTCCGGCTCCGCAATTGCCCTTTGTATTTAACCGGTTTTACCAGGTAAACGACATCCGGACGCAAGCTTTGGCCGGGTCGGGAGTAGGTCTGTCGCTGGTAAAGGAACTAACCGAATTAATGGGCGGGCACGTGGAAGTGGAGAGCCAGGAAAATATTGGAACTACTTTTAAGGTTAAACTGCCCTTGCGCGTAGCCGATAATTTAAACCAGCCCGATTTGGTGGCCACTCTGCCGGTTATCTATCCGGAAGAAGCAGTTGTTTTACCAAATGTAATGCCAGTGCCTGAAGATGCCCCGTTAATATTAGTAGTAGAAGATCACGATGAGTTACGGGCATTTATCTTGCAGGGACTGGCTGATAAATACCGGGTTTTAATGGCGATTGATGGAGCCGAAGGTTGGCAACTAGCCCAACAGGAACTGCCCAATTTGGTAATTGCTGATGTTTCTATGCCCCAAATGGATGGTTTTACGTTAAGCAAGCACATCAAGAATACCCCGCTCACTAGCCATATACCAGTAATATTGTTAACGGCCCGCACCTCGCTAGATAACCGGGTTCAAGGGCTTACGGCGGGAGCCAACGATTACCTGACCAAACCATTTAACCTGCAGGAATTGCAGTTGCGGGTTGCCAACTGGCTAAGCCATCAGGTAACGATCCGCCAATTTTGGTACCGCGAGTTTTCCGAGCCCGCTATCAACGAACCTGGAGATATTTTACAGGAAAAACCCGCCGAAGATCCTTTTCTGCTAGAAGTTTATCAAAGTTTAGACCGGGAATTAGCCAATCCTAATTTAGACATAGAGCAACTGGCCAACGAAATGAATGTGAGTACGCGAACCCTTCACCGCAAATTATCGGTTCTTACCGGCATGAACGCCAATACATTAATCCGGTCTTACCGGTTAAATAAGGCGGCCGCACTTTTACAGGAAGGATATTCGGTATCGGAGGTGGCTGACCTAACCGGTTTTGAAGGGCTTTCTTATTTTTCTAAATGCTTTAAAGAGCAATTTTCTCTTTCTCCTTCTCATTACGCTTCGTCGCAAATGAAAAAATAATGCCCTGCCGGTACTTGGCTGAATATATTTTAGGCTATTTTATAAGAAAATCCTGCTTATTTGCTACTGTGGCCAATTAATTGCAAAATATGGCCATTTTTTGCTAACAGTCTACCCGTCGTATAATCTAATTTTAGCTTAACAAAAGTCAATAAAAAACCTACTCCTGGTAGGTTTAACGTATTTTATATTAAAATTTTACTATTAAGCCCGGTGGCCTTTAAGTAGTTTAATCTTATTTCATTACAAGTGGCCCACTTCAGAAAAACTAGTAGCATTTTTCTCCAACACAAAATCTGTTCTGAATTCAATTTAAGTAATTCAATAATTAACAAACCTAATAAAACAAAACTTATGGATTTACATTTACTTAGTAAGCAGAAAAGGATTAATACTCTAAATTCTTATCTGCCAGAAAGGAAGTTCACCTTCTATCTTTTCTTTTCCCTAATGGCCCTGCTGTTATTTTCCCTCTCCACTGCTAACGCCCAGCGGGTGTATCCTGACTTACTGACCACCATAAGAAATAACGGCTCGGATTACAACCTGACCTACTCTTGGCAAGGGCTGGATGTAGTAGATTGCGGCAGCGAGAAGCGGCCATATCTGGAAATTAAGTTTAATCCGGGTGGTTCTAATCCTACCGTTTATTTTGTGGATAGCCTTAACACCAAGCTGCCAAACAACGGCTCAAAAGTTTTGGCGGTAGGCCCCGGTCAGAGTGGTTATGGGGACATTCGGTATCAGGAAGGATACCCTTCCGGAGGGTGTTTGACATGGGTTTGGAGCGGTTTTCCCAGGGCCATGAATGAAGATGACCGGAATGCTCCTGGTTATAGTGTAAGTGGGCAGGCCTCCACTGTTGCCATTAAAGCACCGACCGGAGTAACGGCCTCTAACCAAGCAGGGTTTGATTATATAGAACTAAAATGGAGCAAGGGTACTGATATTCCAGATTCAAACTCAGTCTATCTGATCTACCGGGACGGAAATACGACTCCGATCCATACTGCCAAAGGAGATCAGCGTTCCTGGAAAGATGCCTCCGTTGATCCGGGCTCTACCCATAATTACACCATCCGCACCTATACAGCCAAGTGGGGAGGGCACACATCTTCCGGTGTTCAGGTAACCGGCTCTGCTAAATCTATGAACCTTACTGCTTCTGACGGTGCCTTTACCAACCGCGTACGGATGGAGTGGTTAAACATTTCTTCCTTTGCCGATAATATCCGGATTGAGCGCAGCGTGCCTAATTCATCGGCTTTTGAAGAGGTAGAAATTTTAAACAAAAATGCCACTTTTTACAACGATAACACCGCCATTCCGGGGTACGTTTATACCTACCGCCTGACCCCGATAAAAGACGGCAGAACCTTTCCTTCTTACGACAACACCGGCTATATTATGCCTAATGGTAAAATAAGCGGCACGGTACAATCTAAATTTGGAGCCAGTGTAGCCGGTGTAACGGTAATAGCAACCGGCATTGTGAACGGAACGCCTATTTCTTCATACAATCACAATGGCACCACAATTGAGTTCAAGGCAGTTACCGATGCCGCCGGATATTATGAGATTAAGAATATTTATTATTTCGACAAAGCAGAATTTACCCTCACGCCCTCTAAAGGCAATCATGCCTTCGACCCGGTTACCCATAAAAGAACCCTGGATCAGAACCAATATGTGGCAAATTCGGTCAATTTCAAAGATAATACGGTTTATACGATTGCCGGAACGGTAGCTGACCCGAACGGGTGCCCGGTAGAAGGCGTAAGTATGCTGCTGGATGGAAAAGATATTGGCAACCGGACGAACATAGAAGGTAAGTACCTGATTAACGTGGAGAATGAAGGCACCTACAATGTGAAGCCTGTCTTTTACCATCATAACTTTAACAAAACATCAGAAAATGTAACGATTACTACGGAATTGGTTACCGTAGATTTTACAGACACACAAAAAGAGAAAGTTCTGTTAAGTTTGTTTTCTGGCTGTGGCGATGCCGTTACAGCATCATTTAAAGTAAATATCCGTTCGGTGGCTGATCCGGCAAAGCCAAATATTTATTGTTATGACCAAACCATTACGGTTAACAGCGCCAGTCAGCAAATTGAATTGCCAGCCCAGAAATACTCCCTGCAGGTTGTAGAAACCTCCCATAACAACAGCAATATTTTAAAACAAATGGCCGCCCAGGGCCGCATTGAATTAGACCTGACCCAACAGGAAAAAGTTAATAATGTGGCGGTAATGCGCAAAGCGCCTTTTGTATTTCACGAGGGGTTATCTATAACCTTTAAAGATTTACCTAATACCAAGTGTAACAACGACTATGTAATGGAGCAGCATTTCTTATACCCAATTAAAATTGAGGTAAAAGAAATAAATACCTACTTAAATACCAGTTGTTTTGTAAACGAAGGCGAACTGCAAATTACCAATGATGTAGGAGACAAAGGCGTTTTTAAATTGCCTATAGGCAATGGCACAGTTACTTATTCGCTTGAAGCCGGGTTACCAAACATTGTGGCGCCTTACAGAAAAAGGTTTGAAGTAACCGCCATAGCCGGCTCGGCGGTGCCCGTAACCGCTTCTTTTAGTGCCATTGTAACGGGTGGCAAACCGCGGGTCGGCACCTTTGTAACGCGCACGCCCGAATTGCCCCATTTAATATTGCATGACCCCATGGGCGATTTAAGTTACAGCTATTTGCAGAAAGATTCTTCTTATACCTTTATTACGCAAACGGCTGTTACCAATAGTAAAGAAGCCGGTGCATTTGTAAATCTAAAAATAGGTGGCGGTGTTAGTGGTCTCCCATTTGTGCCGGAATTTGGGGCCGGTATTAAATTTGATACAGAACTGTTAAACGGGGAAACAGCCATTAATGGTGATGCCCTAGCTACTACCATTACTGCTACGCAGCAACTATCTACGGCCAATACCAATGTGTTTACCGGTCCCCAAGGCGATGTGTTCGTAGGAGCTTCTTATAACATCCGTTACGGGTTAATTGATATTGTAAAAATAGAAAATTGCCAGGTAGTGCCGGATGTATCCATTTACTGGAACCCCGAATCTATTGCCACCACTTATACCTATACTGATTATCAGATTCGGTATAATATTCTTACCCAGTTAAAGCGCTTAAAGGATATTAGCGAGAAAAGGGCTACCCGGACCGGGTTGCAGTCGGCCAAGGATACGGTCCAGATGTTAAATAGCTCTATTAACGTGTGGCAACAGGTGCTCGATAAAAATGATAAACAACGGGAAGAGATCTCGCAGCAGCATTTTATAGAAAACCGTTCTTTCAGTGCCGGCGCTCCTTTTACCTCGGTTGTCACCAAATCTACCGAGAACACCACCACTTATGATTTTTCTACTTTTATAAATAGCGATATTGCCATTGGTGGTTTTGCCTACTTAGGGGGCTTCTTATCAGCCGATCTGGGTGCCTTGATCAATTTTAAATGGTCGAGTCAGACTACTACCAATACCAGCATAGCCAAAAGCACTACCATTGGTTATCACCTGGATGATGATGACATTGGTGATTTTTTTAGTGTGGATATATACAATGATCCCCGCTACAATACCCCGCTGTTTAAGCTAAATGCCGGTACCAGCAGTTGCCCCAATGAGCCCGGTACCCAAACCCGCGATAAACCGCAAATGGACCTGAACCGCTATACCGTTAGCAATGTGCCCGCCAATGAGCCCGCCGTTTTTGTGGCCAATATTGCCAACGTAAACGAAAGCGAAGAAGGCCGGGAATATGCCGTACGGGTAATACCGGCTACCAATATGGATGGGGCTATTATCCGGATGGGAGGTCAGATAATCAATACTACTCCGGTGGTGTTCTTCCTGCAACCCGGACCATCTATTCCTATTACCATTACGGTAGAAAGAGGCCCTTATGCTTTTAATTACAAGGATATTAAGCTGATGATGTACCCCGAATGCGAATATGCCATTTTCCAGAATGGGGGGTCTTTTGTAAATACCGACACGGTTACTTTATCGGTTAACTTCCAGAGCCAGTGCAGCAACGTACAAATTAGTAAACCCGGCAACAACTGGCTGATTAACCAGGGCAGTGGGAACAAAATGACGGTTACGCTTACCGGTTATGATGTAAACAATCCTACTTTTACCTCGGTTGGTTTACAGTACCGGGCCGAAGGCAAAACCTGGGAAACAATAAGCACCATTCCGAAGGCGCAACTAATCGATCAGTTTAAAGATATTATCTGGGATGTATCGAATTTAACGAAATTTTTAGATGGCAAGTACGAGATAAGGGCCTTTGCCACGTGCGAAACCTTAGGCCAGACTACCTATTCCGAAGTCTTGCAAGGTAATATTGACCGGGCTTCGGTGGCACCATTTGGAACACCGTCGCCAGCCGATAACTTCCTGCGGCAAGGGCAAAATATTAGCGTAACTTTTGATAAACCTATTAAATGTTCCCAGAACTTTAGTTCTAAAGTATCTTTAATCCGAAAAGATAATGGCAGTACGCTAAATATTAACGTGCAATGTTCGGGTAATACCATAATTATTAAAACCAACCCCGAATCGGCTATCAACGACCTTTCGCTGGCCGGAGTAGAACTAACGGCAACCGTAAGTGGTATTGAAGACAATGCCGGTAATATTCAGAAATACCCCACTGTTTGGTCGTTTAAAGTTAATGTAAAACCTGTATTCTGGGATCCGGAAAAACTGGAGTCGTCGGTCACCATTGGCTCTGGCATAAAATTAAAATCAGAACTTAAAAATACGGCTGAGGTGAGTAAAGCCTTTACGTTGAGTAGTTATCCGGCTTGGCTTACCCCATCGGCCGTAAAAGGAATTATTCAACCTTATGGGTTCTATAAATTAGAATTTGCCATTAGCAACGAACTAAAACCAGGTATATACGAAGGCGTAATAAATGCAGTAGTAGACGGGTTTACGGAAGCCATGCCGGTTAGACTAGAATTATTGGCTACGCCAGTTGCCTGGAAAGTGAATCCGGCAGATTATAATTACTCCATGAATATTGTGGCGCAATATACGCTGAGTGTTCCTCCCAGCAACGTGCCCACTTCTACCGACGAACGCGACGTAATTGCTGCTTACGTTAACGGCGTACCCCGCGGCGTGGCTAAAATCCGGAAAATTGGCGGTATGCCGGGTAAATATGCCGCTTTCCTGACGGTTTACAGCAACGAAGCCGGAGCCGGTAAAGAAACCATCACCTTCCGGATGTGGAATGCCTTAACGGGGGTAGAATACGGAGCTTTGGAAAAAACACCTTTTGTAGCTGACGGTATTACCGGTTCTTCTGCGGATCCTTATGTTTTGCACTCAGAAGGTACTTTCCAGGTTATTCCGCTCCAAAAAGGCTGGAACTGGGTCTCTCTAAATGTACAAACACCCGATATGAGCCGGGAAAAAGTATTCAGCAGCCTGTTAGCATCGGGTAATAAAATTACGGTTAAGAGCCAAACTGATTTTGCTGACTATAGTCCGCAGTCTGGCTGGAGTGGTGCGCTTAGAACCATTAACTTAACCAGCGGCTACATGGTTTACCTATCAGATAAACCCGATACGCTACGCGTGGCCGGTACCACCCCAACTACTTTTACTCCATTAACATTAGCTGGTGGCTGGCATTGGATTGGTTTTCCTAAGTTAGTAAATGCCCCGATTAAAACTGGATTGGGCGCGGCATTTACCGCGAAAGAAGGTGATTTCTTAAAAAGCTTTACATCCTTTGCCACCTATTCTACTGCGGTAAATGCTTGGCTCGGCGACTTAAAAACCATGGACCCAGGCCAAAGTTATAAACTTAAAATTTCGGCACCGGCCAATTTGGCTTTCCGCAGAAGAGCCACCGATGGTTCTAATTATGAGGTAGATGAAAGCAAGTTTGAGTATACCATGACCCTGACCGGCGTTTTAAACCAGAATGGTTTGCCTATTACCAGCAATTTATATACGGTTGGTGCGTATATTAAAGGCGCTTGTCGGGGATTTGTGCAAACCGAGTATTTGCCCAGCCAAAAATCTAACCGCATATACCTAACCATTTATGGCGAACCTGTAGATGCCGGGGAAATAATAGAATTTAAAATATTTAATGTAAACACCGGCGAAGAGATAATAGCCGATAACAAAGGCATTGCTTTTATACCGGATAAAATAGTAGGGGAGATGCTGAACCCGTATAGCCTTAACTTTAATGATCATAATTTAGAAAGTGGCTATGCTTTAGCGCAAAACAAACCCAATCCATTCTCCAGTACTACAACTATTGATTATACCATACCAGAAGAAGCCGTTGTTGAACTGATTCTTTACGATAAATTAGGCAAAAAAGTAAAGACTTTGGTGCAAGAGAAAAAGGCCGCCGGAAATTACAGTGTGGTGGTTGACGCAGCTAATTTGGCCAGTGGGGTTTACATGTATTCTTTAAAAGCCGGAAATTATGTAAAAACCCGAAGGCTGGTAGTAGTTCGTTAAGTACAGATTTTATTACTATTTTATAAAAAGAGGGGCAAGATGCTCCTTTTTTTATTTATCTTATAT